>CAIRDL010000823.1 GCA_903877345.1 uncultured Oscillochloris sp.
ACGGCCCTCATCTTGGTACTGGCAGCCAACACCGCCTACGCCGACTTCCCGCGTCTGGCTTCGTTCCTCTCCCGCGACCGCTTTCTGCCCCGCCAGTTTGCCTCGCGTGGCGACCGCCTGGTCTTCTCCAATGGTATCCTGGCCCTTGGCTTCTTCTCCGCCCTGCTCGTGGTTGTTTTTCAGGCGAATGAAATCGCGATGCTGCCGCTCTACGCCATCGGGGTCTTCATCTCCTTCACGCTCTCGCAGGCGGGGATGGTCAAGCGCCACCTGAGTGTCCAGGAAGCGGGCTGGCGACGCGGGGTGCTGATCAACGGCATTGGTGCACTGCTCACCGCCGTGGTGCTTGGTATTCTCACCGTGACGAAATTCACCCACGGGGCGTGGGTGGTGATGGTGCTGATCCCGTTCCTCGTCATCTTCTTCCAGGTCATCCACCATCACTATCTCGGCGTGGCCGAACAACTCTCACTCTCCACAGCCTCCAAACCAACCCCAGTCCGCCGCCTAACCGCCATCGTTCTTGTCAGCGGCATCCACAAGGGCATTCTGAATGCGCTTGAACTGGGCAAGTCCCTCGCCCCTGACAATGTCACGGCGGTCTACGTGGATCTCGACCCTGAGCACATCGAGCGCGTCAAGGCGCGTTGGGCCGAATGGGGCAGCGAGGTGCCGCTGGTGATCCTCGAATCGCCCTACCGCTCGCTGATCACGCCCTTGATGAACTATATTGACGAAATCGAAGGGCGCTACCGCGACGGCCATGTGATGGTCATTCTGCCTGAGTTCATTCCTTGGCATTGGTGGGAGCATCTGCTCCATAATCAGACCGGCCTGATCTTACGCACTGCCCTGATGTTCCGTAAGGGCAAGACGGTGATCAGTGTGCCGTACAAGCTTGAGCGTAAATAAAGCCATGTTTACTCTCTCAGACTTCGGTTCCTCGTCGGATCGGCGCGGTAAGCGCTTGCGCCTGCTCGTTGTGGGCTGCATCCTGATCATCCTGCTTAGTGCCTGCTCGCGCTCGTCGCTCCCCATCGCTGCGCCAAGCACGACCGAGCCGCGACCATCCGCCCAGACCACGAGCAACCCCGCGCCTACGGGCGCGCCCAACCCCGCTGCGGCAACCCCGCTTCCTGCGCCGAACGGCCCGACCATTACGCTCGCCGCCGACGGGCAGACACAACCCTTCGACCGCCGCTTGCTGGGAACCAACGTCCCGGCGTGGCCCGGCCCTAGTCTGCTGACCAACCCGCGCTTCATCACGCGCACCATCGCCCTCGGCTCGCCGCTGCTCCGCATGCCGGGCGGCAGTTGGAGCGGAGCCTACGATTGGTTAGCCTGCGAGAATGGCGACCAGCAAGCCTGTTATTGGACTTGGGCCGCCCGCCCGACCGATTTCATGAACTTCATGCGGGCCACCGGCAGCCCAGGGATGTGGACGGTCTCGGTGAATGGCACGCCGCAAGAGGCCGCCGCCCTCGTCGCGTTCTTCAACGGAACCGTTGACGATACGCGTCCCATCGGCGTGGATCTGCGTGGCCGTGACTGGAAAACCGTTGGCGACTGGGCACGCCTGCGCGCCCAACACGGCAACCCCACGCCGCTGCCGATCCGTCTGTGGGAGTTTGGCAACGAGGTGTACGGCGGCAAGGCGGGTGCGGGTGCCGAATGTGCTTCCTTTGGCTGGGAAGATGTTTGGACGTGTGACGGCGCCGAGTATATGCAGGGGAAAGGCAGCGGGGCCACGCGCCAAGACGGCTACCTCACCTTCCGCACCGCGATGCGTACCGTTGACGCCAACATCCTCGTCGGTGCTGTTGGGGTGGATAACCCGTCAGACTGGACAAACTGGGGCAATGAAGTGATCGGGATCGGCGCAGCCGATTTGGACTTCTACATCGTGCATCGCTACGCCTATAGCCAGACTCCGGCAAGCGCCGCTGCGGTGCTAGAGCCACCGCAGCGCACGTGGGCCAATGTGGTGGCCGACCTGAACACCGCCTTCGACCGCTACGCCGCCGGACGCCGCGCCCCCATTGCCGTCACCGAGTATAACCTGGTGGCCTTTCAGGATCTCGATACCGGCCAACTGATGCGCCAAGCGGTGAACGCACTCTCTATCGCCGACACCATCGGGCAAATGGCGACCCAAGGCATCCAGATCGCCAACCAGTGGAATCTGGCGAATGGACGTGCTGGGAACGGCACCGACTACGGCTTATTGGATGTCGACACTCAGGAGCGTAACCCGCAGTACTATGCCCTCGCGCTCTGGAACCGCTTTGGCACCGCGTTGCTACCCGTAAGCACGAACGCGCTCGACGCGACGAAACTGAGCCTGTACGCCGGTCGTACCGCCGATGGGGCGCTCACGCTGTTGGCGATCAACAAAAGCGCACAGCCGATCAGCGCAACGGTGCGGATTGCTGGCACGACCGGGCCGTTCACCGTGACTGCCGACACGTTGAGCGCCAGCACCCTGACCGATACCGCCGTGCGCTTCAATGGGGTTGCCAACCCGGCGGACGATTTCGCTGACGCCCCCGCCCAAGCTCTGGGTACGCAGACGGGGCCGTTCGCGCACAGCTTCAGCCCCTACTCGCTGACGCTGCTCACGCTAGTCCCGCGAACCTATGTGCCTTCAGCCACCAAGCCCTGAGGTTTGGATTGTAGATTTTAGATTGCAGATGTGCCGCAACAGGACGAGGCACGTCTGCTTCGCGGTTCGTAGTAGGGGCTTTAGCCCCGTGCAAGGCGCTCTAACGCGGCTGAAGCTGCTACTACGAACCGCACAGACGGTCAAGCTTGACTAAACGATGCCTATGGCTTAGCGGCAAATCTGCAATCTACAATCTGCAATCTGAAATGATCTACGCCCCGTCAAGCTGGCGCACCACCCGCGCCGGCACCCCCGCCACCAAGGTCTGAGGCGGCACGTCGCGGGTAACCACCGCCCCTGCAGCCACCACGCTCCCCGCGCCAACCGTCACCCCCGGCATAATGATGGCCCGCGCACCAACCCAAGCCCCCGCGCCAAGCGTGATGGGCTTGGTGGTGATCGGCCCCGCCCGATGCTCGGCCCCACCGATGTGGTGAGAGGTGGTCAGAATCATGACCTCGTGACCGAGACTCACATGTGGCTCAAGCGTAATTCGATCATTCAGATCGAAGTGACACCCAATATTCATGACGACATGATCCCCAATGCTCAACCGACGCCAAATTGCGCCATAGCCGTACATGCGCGGCAAGCCCATAATCGTCGTGTGTTTGCCGACCTGTAGCCCGGCGAACCGCATCAGATAGCCACGGAGCCGTGTGCCGACGTAGGGTGGCAGGCGGGTGGCGATCAGGGTAAGCAAGAGGATGCGGGGCTGTAAGGCCCCGCATTCTTCATGTACAACTTGACTGAGCTTCATGATCCGCCCGAGGCTCTGATTCTCAGTAAAAATCTGCTCATCGCTCGACATTGGATCTTAGATCCTAATCTAAGGGAAGCGGAAAATTTTAATCATCTAGCAAATGATCCGTGCTGCGTGATCCGTGAC
>CAIRDL010000824.1 GCA_903877345.1 uncultured Oscillochloris sp.
CCAGCGCGAGTTGCGGGCGCTCAGCGATATGGCCGCCCTGATCTTCTGGGAAGACCGGCCCGCCGATTTCGCCAGCGTCTGCGTGCGTGCCGTTCACGCCGCCAATCATGTGCGTGACCCGTGGGCACGCGGCGCGGCCCTCGCCTCAACCGCCGCGCTGCTCTACAGCTATGGGCGCTACGCCGCTGCTTTGCGCGTCGCCAACCACGCCACCCGCCACCCGCGCAGCCCCTTCTGGCAATGGCTCCTCGGCATGATCGTCGCTTCGATCCACATCCAACAGGGCTATCCCGAAAACGCCACCGCCACCATCACCCAAGCGCTCGAAATGCCCCAAGTTGACCGCGACGACCGCCTGCATCAAAACCTGCTCTTGCTCCACAGTCTGGCCCTCTACCAACAAGGCCAAGCAGGTACGGCGGTCAATGTCGCCCTCGACGCCCACCGCCGCCTGAGCGCCTATGGGCAGGAAAGCGTGATCGGCATTAGTGCCGCCTTCGTGGCGCTTTTGCTGGTTGAGCAGGGCCGGTTCGAGGAGGCGACGACCTACACCGCCCGGGCGCGCAGTGCGGCCAATGCCAGTGGCACCGCCGCCCTCCTCGCCCGCGTCCAGGTGATTGAAGCCTACGCCAACCTCCGCACCGGCCAGGGCAGTGCGGCCGCCGCTGTCGCCCTCGACCTCGTGCGGATGGCCCGCGTGGTTGGCGGTCTCTCCGCCGGCAACGGGCGCATTGGGCGGGGCCGCGCGGTTGCCAACCTTGCGCCCCCGACCCTCGGCACGCACGATCTCTGGCTGCAACTCTATCTGTTGGTGGCGCTGGGCGAAGGTGGCGAACTCGAGCGCGCCGTCGCGCTTGCCGATGAGCTTACCGACGAGATGAATCAGCGCGGCGATGGGCTGTTCCTGGCTGCCGCCCAAATCTACCGTGCGGCCCTCGCCGCCCGCCAGGGTGCCGAGGCGGTACGCCTCAGCGCGCTGCACGCCGGTTGGGCCAGTTGCGAAACCTCTGGCTTCAGCTTCCTGCCCGGTCTGCCCAGTGCGGTGGTGGAAGAAGCCATCGCTGCCGCCCTTGAGCTTGGGTTGGCCCCACGAGCCGTTGGGGCGGTGCTGCTCGCGCAATTGCCTGACACCGCGCCGAAGCTGTTGCTGCGTCTGCTCGAAATTCACCAAGCCCCCGCCATTCGCGCCCGTATCGCGGGCCTCCTTGGCGACCTTGGGGCGGCGAGTGCCTACCCCGCGCTACGGGCGATGCTCAAGGATCGTCACCCCACGGTACGCAGCGCCGCCGAAAGCGCCCTCGAACGCTTGATCTACCGCCCGCCCTACCGGCTCAACGTGCGTACCCTGGGGGCTTTTGGCGTCTGGCGCGGCGACATTGAGATCCGCGACCGCGATTGGCGCAGCGTCAAGGCCCGCCAACTCTTGCAACTCTTGCTCATCGAGCGAGGCCGCATGCTGTCGCGTGACCGGATTATGGACATGCTCTGGCCGGGTCTTGATACCGAAGCCGCCGCCAATAATCTCCGCGTCACCTTTAGCCGCCTGACCAAAGCTATTGAACCCACGCGGCCCGATGGGGCACCGACCTACTACATTATGCAACAGGGCGATACCTACGGCTTTAATGTTGAAAGTGACCACGGCTATGATACGGCTGATTTCACGACTGCCGTTGATCTGGGCCGCATGGCGCTGCTCAAAGGCCACCGCGACGAGGCGATCAAGCATTTCCATCATGCGATCAGCCTCTATGGTGGCACCTTCTTGCCTGATTGTCTCTATGAAGATTGGTCAGTGGTGGAACGTGAACGGCTCGGCTTGCTCTTCACCGAAGCTTCGCTGCGCCTTGGGGGGTTGCTGTTGGCTGATGGACACGCCCACGAGGCGATTGGACTGGCTTGGCGCGTGCTGGAGTATGACCAAGCCCAGGAAGAAGCCTACCAACTGTTGATGCAAGGCTATGGTGGCCTTGGCGAGCGAAGCACCGCGCTGCGGCTCTATGCCCGTTGTGTGGACGCCCTCGAACAGGAGCTTGGTGTTGAGCCCCTGCCCGAGACCGTCGCGATTTATGAGCGTATTCGTGAGGGAATGTAGAGGTCAAGCTACGGGCTGCGGCAACGGCGAGGCGCATTGCTCCTCAATGGCTTCAAATGTACAGTCATCAAACGCCTCCAAGTGACTAGTGATAAAGGCCACCGCCTCGGCCAATTCGTCAATCTGGAGTTCGCTTCCGCTGGCAATATGCTGGATGCGGCCACGCCAATACTCAGGCGTAAGGGCTTGATCCTCAGGCACAACGATACGAAGGAGAAAGGACTCGACCCTGCGTGTCCTCATGGGATATTCTACCTTTAGGCGCGCAACCCGGAAGCTTGCACCGTGGGCGGAGCGCCTGCTGAAGAGTTGCAACTGCTTGCGTCTCTACGTCAGCCCAAAGCCGAAGGGGCGGTCTTTTGGTCGTAAGCTCCAGGCAGACCGTCAGACCTGTAACTCGTTGCCGAGCCTAGCATTGGTGTTAGATTAGGAAGCTCCGTTCGGTTCAACGATAGGGTGTAACAGTAACCATTTTGTTACCAAAGGAAGTTACTACGCGCCATAGCACATAGAGGGGTTTGTTGTGAACTACACACTTGCCGTCTTAGCTGGCGATGGGATTGGGCCAGAAGTGGTCGCCGAGGGTCTGAAGGTGTTGGCTGCGGTGGGTCGCCGTTTTCAGCTCAGTTTTACGACCCACGAGGCGCTGATTGGCGGGATTGCCCTTGACCAGACCGGCACCGCCCTGCCGCCCGCCACAGTCGAAACGTGCCAAAACGCCGCTGCAGTGCTCTTGGGTGCCGTTGGTGGCCCCAAATGGGATGACCCGAGCGCGAAGGTACGCCCCGAACAGGGACTCCTCGGCATCCGCAAAGCGCTCGGCCTCTTCGCGAACCTGCGCCCAGTGACCATCCACCCGCTCTTGACGGATGCTTCACCCCTGCGCCACGAACGGCTGGAGGGCGTTGACCTATTGGTGGTGCGCGAATTGACGGGTGGGATTTATTTTGGCGAAAAACGGCGCGAGCGTGATGAGCACGGCGAGTGGGCCTCGGATCTGTGTATCTACAGTGAGGCGGAGATTGTGCGGGTGGTGCGGATGGCCGCCGAATTAGCCCGTGGGCGCAACGGCAAGCTGACGCTAGTTGATAAAGCCAATGTGCTCGAAACGAGCCGTCTCTGGCGCAGCGTCACGACGCGCATAATGCGTGAGGAGTACGCGGATTTGCACTACGACTGGATGCTAGTGGACGCCTGTGCGATGCACCTGCTGCGGCGCCCATCTGACTTTGATGTGATTGTCACCGAGAATATGTTTGGCGACATTCTCACTGACGAAGCTAGTATGCTGGCGGGCTCGCTGGGGATGCTGCCTTCCGCCTCGTTGGGCGCAGACAGCATGGGCCTCTACGAGCCGATCCACGGGTCAGCCCCCGACATTGCGGGCCAAGGCAAGGCCAACCCGCTGGCGACCATCTTGAGTGTGGCGCTGTTGCTGCGCCATTCCCTGCAGCTTGAAGCGGCAGCCCGCGCCGTCGAATCCGCTGTGAGCGCCGTGATTGAGGCGGGCATCATCACCGGCGACATCGCCCGACCCGGCCAACGGGTCCACCGCACCGCCGAGGTTGGTGATGCGGTGGCCGAACGAATTTGAACGCCAACCGCTGATGGTGGTCAGCGACAGACAGCGGTCAACGAACCAGGGATTGGTAAGCATTAGAAGAGCAGGCGCACCGTGAGGTGGGCCTGCTCGCTTGCTGGGCGTTAGCGCGGAAGGACGGAGCTACTCGTCGTCGTGGCTGGCGGGGTGTCCGCCGTAGATATGCCCTTCAAGCTGCTCGATCATAAAAGCCTGATCGGAAATCGTATAGCGCACGGCATCGCGGATCGAGATAATGCCGACCAAGCGCTCGTTCTCGAGCACGGGGAGATGGCGGACATTCTTCTCGGTCATTAGCGTCCGGCAGTCGTCAACGGTCTGATCGAGGCGCACGGTGTAGACGGAAGTGGTCATCACCTCGCGGATCTTCGTCGTATGGGCTGACTTCTCTTGCAACAGCACCTTGCGGGTGCAGTCGCGTTCGGTGATGATGCCGACTAGTTTCTCGTGTTCGAGCACTGCTACCGCACCAACATCATTGGCGACCATGATCTGGAGGGCACTGACGACCACCTCGTCAGCCGCTACTGTCCAGAAGCCTTTATGCTTATTGTTCAGCATGTAGCGAACGCTGGTCTTGTCCTTCTTCTGCATTGACAGCCTGCCACTTTCTCCGTACCCGAAGGTAGGTCTAAAAAATTAACGGGGCGATCCAGACGCAGCGCGAAGCAACCGAAACTGTTGACGCGGCAATGCGTGCCAAGGGGATCATCCTCGATCTTGAAAGGCTCGTAGGACACCAATATAGCAATAACGGCAAAATCCGTCAACCCACGGTGCAGCGCGGGTCACTTCGGGTCACTTCGGGTCACTTCGGGTCATCAGACGCAGCCGACGGTGCAGCGCGGTGCAGGATTGAGCACAGCGGTTCACCGATAGACTCTCGGATAGACTCACGCAATGGAACGCCCCTGGTGCTTCCTTGAGAAGCAGCACCAGGGGCGGGCAGGGCCGGTAGGGATTGGCCCTGCCGGTACGAATGATAGCAGAAAGGTAGGGAACCGATGCACCATTTGATCAAGGTCGCGCTCGTAGCTCTCGCCACCGTAGCCGCCTACTTCGTCTACGGCTTCACGGCAGCCGTGGCCCCGTGGCCCGTCGCCGTGGCAAGCGCCGGGAGTCTCGTGGGAACCTATTTGGGCCTTGCCTTCGCCGACATTCCAGCCCGCCAACGTGACCGCGCCAGCCGGGTCGCCCTGGGGGCCATGCTCATCGAGGCGTGCTACGGAACCCTGTACGTCCTGAACCTCCAAGCGCCTGCGTGGTTCGTCGCGCCCCCGTGGTTCGTCGCGGTGCCGTTGGCCGTGCTGCACGGCGCAAGCTTTAGCGTGCTGGCGTACTTTGTCAGCATCTTCCTGGTGCATGAGTCCGCCGAGGATGCCGCAGCGCACCCAGCGCAGGAGCTTGCCCAGACCCTTGCGCTGGTGCTGAGCGAGCTACGCACGCCAGCGCAGGCTGCGCTGCCAGAGCCACAGGCAGTTGCCGCACGCGCTGAGCCGCAGCGCACCCAGCGCACGGTGATGCCATCCGAGTGCCCTGCGTGTGGGCGGTTGCCTCTACCTCGGTGCCTTGGGGGTCGCCCATGCCACCTTTCGTTTTCGCCACGCTGCGCCAGACCACCGGGGGTTGCTCAACGTGCCAATCAGCCAACTGCCCGTGTTGGGCGGGCAAGCCTTGGGCGCATACCACGCGCCACCCAACAACTGGCGGCAAGCCACGCGCCCGTGCCCCACACCCTCACCTACAGCCCGCACGCAAGTCATCGAACCGACAATTCTTGTCGCCCCTGCCATCGAGCCGCAGTTACCCGGCCTAACCGATATGGCAGGCATTGGGCATGTGCCAACGACAGAGAGCATCTTGCTCGGCCTTGGCCTAAACGGTGAGCGCATCACCGTGCCTGCCAAGGCGCTGTGTCACGTCGCCCTGGTCGGGGCAACCGGGGGCGGCAAGAGCAACCTTATGCGGTTGCTGCTTGCCCAAGTGCTTGCCGTCGGTGCTCCCCAATGATTCCGCAGACCGCCCAATTGATCGCCGTCCTCGCGCAACGTCACCATTATGCTACACTAGCACATCATCCGAGTTATTCTGATGGGTTGTCCGAAGGCCGTAGAGGCGGCTCGCGAGCCGCCTCTACCCATCAAATTTACTCGGACGGTGTACTAGGCCGGTTTCCCCCACTCTGTTTTGAGGTACCCCGTGGCGGTTCAGCGTTTCCTCGCCGAGCTTGCG
>CAIRDL010000825.1 GCA_903877345.1 uncultured Oscillochloris sp.
ATGTTGACCGCGTTGAGCATCAGTTCGACGCCCATCAGCACGCCGACCATATTGCGCCGCGAGAGCGCGCCAAACAGGCCGATACAGAAGACGGCGGCAGCCACCACCAGCACCGCCTCCAGAGGAATCGCTCGCGTCATACTTCTACGCTCCCTCGGTCATGGGGTCGTTCTGCGTCGCCACTACCGGCCCACCAGCGGGTACTTGCTCGCCTTGGCGCTGGGCCGCTTCGCTCTTATTCAGTTCATGCTCCTCAGCCAAGGTGAGCACGCGGCGACGGCGGGCGCGCTCCTCGAAGGCAATCACAATCGCGCCGATGAGGGCAACCGTCAGCAGCACGCCGGCCACTTGGAACTGGAGCATGTAGTCGAAGACGAAGCCACGGCCCAAATCGGCGGGGCCAGCCAGGATTTCGGGTGGCGGGGGCGTGCCTTCAGCGGAAACAGGCAGCGGGGGCAAGTTCCATTTGTGATTGACCACCGTCGGCACGATAACAGCGGCGAAGAGGATTGCCGCCACGCCAAGACCGAGCCACCAGCGTTCGGTCAGTTGGCGCACGCCTTCGCCCGTCACCTGGCGGGTGAGCATAATCGCGAAGAGGATGAGGATCGAGATGGCACCGACATAGACCAAGACCTGCACCACCGCAATGAACTCGGCTTCAAGCAGCATGTAGAGCGCCGCGATGCAGAAGAACGACGCGATCAGCCACAGGGCGGCGTGAATGACGTTGCGTACCGTCACCACGAGCACCGCCGTGCCCACAATCAGGGCCGCGAGCACCCCAAAGATAATCTGAACTACGGTCTCCATGAGGTTTCCGATCGCAAACTTGCGCCACCGCTCAGGCTCTCGCGCAGTTCATCAAGATCGATCTGATTCCGTTGGGCCTGCGCCCCGGTATAGATCCGCGCCATCACCAGATAGGCTCCCACATTCAGGATGAGGGTGACGATAAAAGCGACGCCCCAACGCAGCAACGGTGCCCAGCCTTCAACAAAACCTAAACCCTGCGCGGTGCCCCAGTGGATCAGGCCAACCCAGATTGCGGCGCTAAAAACATTGACCAGCGTCAGCGGAATCAGGAACTTCCAGCCGAAATCCATCAGTTGGTCAACGCGCAGCCGTGGGTACGCGCCCCGGATCCAGACCATTACAAAGAAGAAAGCGTAGGTTTTGGCGAGAAAGTAGAAGACGCCCAACACGCCCGCCAACAGGTTAAAGAGGCCGTTCCCCGTCGGGTTGGTCAGGCTGATGCCCTGGAGGTAGAGCCAAGTGACGCCGGGGCCTTGCCAACCGCCGAAGAAGATCACCGCTGTGATGGCGCAGAGCAGGAAGTTCAGCACGTACTGGGCCAAATAGAAGAGGCCGAACTTCATGCCGCTGTACTCGGTCATATAGCCCGCGACAATCTCCGAGTCGGCTTCGGGAATGTCGAACGGGGTGCGTTCGCCTTCCGCCAAGGCCGCAATGAAGAAGGCAAAAAAGGCCATAAATCCCACCGGCGTGAAGATGAACCAGCCCAGCCCCCAATCAGGGATGCCCACCACCTCGCGGCTACTGATGAACAGGCCACTCTGGTAGTTAATCAGGCTCACCGCCGAAAGGCTGCCGGTGATCATCACCAAGGCGAGCAGGCTGAGGACGGCGGGGATTTCGTAGCTGACCATTTGGGCCACGGCGCGCATCGCGCCGAGCAGGGCGAACTTGTTGTTTGAAGCCCAGCCCGCCATCATCAGGCCGACAGCGCTGATGGAGGAAATGGCGAAGAAGAAGAGCAACCCGACATTCATATCTACCGGCACCATGCCCGGCCCCCACGGCACCACCGCGAACATCAGCATGGTGGGCGCGACGACCACACAGGGCGCGATGAAGTGAACCCACGGATCGGCAGCATCGGGCACGATGTCCTCTTTAGTGAACATCTTGACCCCGTCGGCCACCGGCTGCAACATGCCCTCGAAGCCGACTCGGTTGGGGCCGACGCGATCCTGCATCCTGGCAATCGCCCGCCGCTCGTAATAGGTCAGAAAAAGCATCTGGAAGGGCGCGACGAGGAACAGCACCGTGGCGACGAGGAGGTGGCTACAGAGGCTGATAATCCAGTCCGGCCACCCCCAATGGAAGGTGCTATTGATCAGGCCATTGAGCATATCGTACATACAAAGGCTCCGGGAACCAACTCAGCTTCTAGGCCGAACCATCGCCAGCTTTCTTGGCTGCGTTGGCAGCGCGAATGGCCGCGAGCTTCGCTGCCTTGGCGTCAACGGGCGCTTCAGGCGGCGCTTCTGGGGGCGGTGGCGGGGCAGTTTCGCCCTTGGCCGCAGCATTTTTCGCCCGAATAGCCGCGAGTTTCGCCGCCTTATCGTCAGCAGGCGCGACCGGGGCGGCGGGCGGGGCGGTTTCGCCCTTCCCGGCGGCGTTCTTGGCGCGAATGGCGGCAAGTTTCGCCGCCTTATCGTCAGCGGGCGCAGCAGCGGGCGGCGGAGCCACCGGCGCGGGCGCGCCACCCTTGCCCGCCCGAATCGCCGCCAACTTCGCGGCCTTCTCCTCCGGCGTGAGTTTCTTGCCATCAGCGGGAGCAGCGGCGGGCGGCGCGGGCAACGGCAACGGTGCAGAGGCAGCGGCAACCGCCAACTCACGACGCCGCGCCGCAAGCTTCTCGGTCAAATGGGGCGCAATGCCCAACACATCCGGGCGGCGCTTGATGCTGCCCTGGAGTTTCTTGAGCGCACTGTCCTTCACTTCGGCCCAAAGCGTCGGGGCAATGCCGATGTAGTAGGAAATGGGCCGCCCAAGATCTTGCTTCGTCACCGTCAGGCTCGGGTGGTCGGCGGTAGACAACTCGAAGACGTGATCCATCTTAATCGAGTCGAAAGGACAAATCTCGGCGCAGAACCCACAACTCATACAGGCGTCATATTCGATGATAAATTCGGCGACGGCGGGTACCGCCTTGCCCGTCACCGGATCTTTCGCCTGGGTCATGTGAATAACCTGCGGCGGACAGATGCGCGCACACTGGTAACACGATGTACACAGCTCGTGGCCCGTCTCGTCATCGTAGAGCAAGATGGGCATATTGCGGTACGCCTCGGGAA
>CAIRDL010000826.1 GCA_903877345.1 uncultured Oscillochloris sp.
ACATATAGCGGAGCGGCTCGACCAGTTGCAGCCGCATATCGGCTGGCAGCCCGCCGACATTATGATGCGTCTTAATCGTCACGCCCTTCTGTCGGTCGGGGGCGCTCGATTCAATCACATCGGGGTAAAGGGTGCCCTGAGCTAAGAACTGAGCATCACCAAGGCTGCGGGCTTCATGTTCAAAAATACGGATGAACTTCTCGCCAATAATTTTGCGTTTCTGCTCGGGATCGGCCACACCGGCCAAGGCGGTCAGAAACGCCTCGCGGGCTTCAACGACGACCAGGGGTACATGGAAATGTTCGCGAAACGTGGCGACCACCTGTTCGGCCTCGCCGAGACGCAGCAGCCCATTGTCCACAAACACACAGGTGAGCCGGTCGCCAATCGCACGGTGAATGATCAGCGCGGCGACCGCCGAATCAACACCGCCGGAGAGCGCACAGAGCACGCGCCCCGTAGTGCCAACGCGCTCGCGCACCTGCTCAACTGCCTCGGCGACAAACGCGGTCGGACGCCACGTAGCGGGCGCTTGGCAGATCGTGGCGAGGAAATTCTGGAGGATGGTGCGCCCGTGGGTGGTATGCACCACTTCGGGGTGGAACTGCACCCCATACCAACGGCGCACATCGTCGCCGATAGCGGCAAACGGGGTCGCGGCGTTTGCCGCCAAGGAGCGGAAGCCGGGCGGCAGCGCCTCAATACGGTCGCCGTGGCTCATCCAGACGGTCTGGCGTTCCGGCGTGGCCTGAAACAGCGGGTGCGGCTCCCGCAACGTAAGCTCGGCGGGGCCATACTCACGCCCCGCCGAACCCAGCACCACCCCGCCGAGGGTGTGGCTCAGCAACTGCATGCCGTAGCAAATGCCGAGCACGGGCAACTGCGCGGTGGGGAGCCAAGCGGGCAAGGGTGGTGCCTCCGCCGCATACACGCTTGCCGCCCCGCCAGAGAGAATCAGCCCCAAAGGGTTGAGCGCCCGCACTTGGGCTTCGGAGGCGTCGTGGGGCAACAGTTCGCTATAGACGCCCAACTCACGCAGTCGCCGCACGATCAGTTGGGCGGTCTGCGAACCGAAGTCGAGGACGGGGACACTGTGGGTAGACATCAAGCTTTCTCCGTCAAACTGGAACCGCCGCTGCTAACCCATGCCAAAGGCTCACGCCACGACTGCCGTGCCGCTTACCCCTGACGCTTTTCCCAAAAAAAACGTGCCCGTTGGAAGAGGTAATCGCCGTAGCGGCGCAGGCTGAGCAAGCGTAGGCGGGGCGGATCGTCAGGGCTAAAGGCGACGCCCTCGACGAGGGCTGGGCGCGGCGCGGCGGGCGGCGGGCGATTGCCCACCACAATTGGGCTTAGCGTGGTGAAAACCTCGTCAATCAGTTTGGCGCGCAGCAACGCGCCATAGATGCGCCCGCCCCCTTCACTGAGCAAGCTCCTGACGCCATAGGCTTCACGCAGCACGGCGAGCAGGGCGACGAGATTGACGGTTGCGCCCGGCGAGCTGTGGTAGGTGACGTGGGGGTGAGCGGCGAGGGCAGCGCGGGCACGGGCCTCGCCGCTTTGCGTAGTGGCGATCAGCAGGGGTTGCGCTGGCACATGCAAGGCGGGGGCGGCGGCGGGCAGATCGCCCTTGGTGCTAAGAATGACGAGGAGCGGCAGGGGTGCGCGGCCCTCGGCGGCGCGCAGATGGGCGAGGCGGGTGGTTTCAGCGGGAAAAGTCGCCCACGGCGTCCAAAGGTGGCGCTGAGCGATCCGCAAGGTCGCCCCACCAGTGAGGATTGCGTCGGCACGGGCGCGAAGGAGCGCCATAAGCCACAGGTCGTGGGGCGCGTAGCGACTAATATCGCCGCCACCCGCACGGTGCGGCTCATCAAACGAAATGCGCCCGTCGTGGGAGACGACAAAGTTCGTAAAGCTATACGGGCGTTCGGGGGGACAAGGGGGCAAACGCCAATCGCCCCCGTAGCTGGCCTGGAGGTCAGCGGGAAGACCGGGGCCAGGGGCGTCATCTTCATCGAAAAGGAGCGTGTAGGGCTGGATTGGCGCAGGGTGCATAGAACCCTACAGCGGCACGACTGACCCAATGCGGCTGCGCCCCGCGACGAGGTGCATGCCGGGGTCTGCGTTGAGGGAGACGACATCGCGCTGCACGTAGAGGTCGGCGCGTGCCCCAAAGCGGGCCGTACCTAGGCGCGCACCGGCGTCAAGGCGGTCGCCGGTCTTCACGCGACACACGAGGCGGCGCCCGATGGGGCCAGCCACGAGGGCGATCAGCAGCGGCCCCCAGTCGGTCTCAAGCCCGATGTAGAGGCGCTCATTGCGGTCGCCGGCGGCGGGGTCGTTGACGGGGCGATATTCACCTGCGACCAGGGCGACCAACTGGATCAACCCACCGGCGGGCGCACGGATCACTGGCACCGTGAGCGGGCCAATCGCCACGCTAAGGCGGAGGCAGTCGGAGTGAACAAAGCGGTGTTCGTAGACCTCATCAATGCGGAGCACAGTGCCGTCAGAGGGGGCAAAGATGCTGCCCGGCTCATACGGGGTGGCCCGTTCGGGGTCACGGTAGAGTGCGGCGGTGAGGGCGGTGAGGGCCAAGGGCAGCGCAGCCAAGCGTGGGTGCAAGCTCAGAGTCAGCCCTGTCAGGCCAAGGCCAAGGCCAAGGAGCGGCGTAGCCTCCGGGTCAAGCCCGGGGATGTGGGAAGTCCGTTCTTTTGGGAGGGTCTGCTCTGGCATGGTACGGGCCATTGGGCTAACTAGTGCGGCGGGGAAACACTGCTCGCGATTCTAGCACGGGCGCCGTTTGTGTGCAACTACGCCATGCGGCGGCGCATGCCTCCCCCATTGCGTCCCTCTTCGCCCTACGGTATACTTTCTGAGGCTCAACACCGTGCGGCGGTGGCTTTTCTTTATCTGCACTAGGCAGGCATTCCAGGGAAACAACGATGGAGCGGGTGCGCGCACATGTCATGATCTCGGGCCAAGTCCAAGGGGTAGATTTCCGCGCTTATGCCCGCGACCGCGCCCGTCAGGCAGGCGTCGAGGGCTGGGTTCGCAACTTGACGGACGGACGGGTCGAGGCGATTTTCGAGGGCATCCGCCCGGCGGTGCAACGTTTGGTCAGTTGGTGCTACAGCGGCCCAATGCACGCCGAAGTCGAGAAGGTCGAAGTTACGTGGGAAGAGCCGACCGGCAAAGAGGGCGGTTTCAGCATCGCTTGGTGAGCCGCTAAGACGAGGGATCAGGTTTCAGGTTTCAGGTTTCAGGTTTCAGGTTTCAGGTTTCAGGTTTCAGGTTCCAGGTTTCAGGTTTCAGGTTTCAGGTTTCAGGTTTCAGGTTTCAGGGATCAGGTTTCAGGTTTCAGGTTTCAGGTTTCAGGTTTCAGGTTTTAGGTTTTAGGTTGAACGCATTAGGGAGCCATGCGCCCGCCAAGGCCGTAACGTAACCACGAACCTTGTCTAAAGGGTGCAACGCCGACGCTCGCACCTGCGTCTCCCCTTCAAACACCAACGGCGGCCACGAAAGGACGCGCCCATGCCCCAGTCTCGCTGGAAACTGCTCTCCAGCGCCGTGATCAGCCTCGTGATCCTGGTCTTGGCCTACCTCAACCGCGCCTGGATTGGCGGGGCTTTTGGCTTGCTGCGTGAAGCCCGTCCGGGGTGGTTGGTCGTCGCCTTTGTCCTGATCGGCCTCAGTTACCTCATCAGTTCCCAAGTCTTCAACGTGGTGCTGCACTCGCTCGGCTACCAAATGGGCGTGCTACGCCTGTGGGCCACCGCCCTCGTGGCCATTATCATTAGCCAGTCGGTGCCTGCGGGCGGTGTCGGCAGCTACGCCTTCCTCATCAGCAACTTCAACCGGCGCGGTGTTAGCTCTGGCGAGGCGGCCCTGATCGCCTCGCTCGAAACGCTTAGCTACGCCGTGGCGATGCTGCTGATGTTCTCGTTCAGTCTCATCTTCCTGACCTTCCACGGGATGGTGACCGGCGACGCTAGTTATGTCGCTGGGATTGTTGCCGGAGCCGTTATCGTCGGCGTTGCTTTCCTGCTCACCCGGCCCGAAGCGACGCTCAAGCGCTGGCTTTCGGCGCTCCAACGGCGGATCGGGCGGCTCTTCGGCCATGCGTGGTCGGGCGCGTGGGCCGAAAACCTGATCGCCGAGTTGGTCACGGGCCGCAATCTATTGGCGAGCCGCCGCCGCGACGTGCTGCTCCTCGTGCTCATCCAGCTCACCGCCCTGACCGGGCACAGCCTTGCGATGCTGTTGGTGCTGTACGCCTTGGGCGTGAACGTGAGCTTGTGGGCGGTGGCAACGGCCTTTGGGGTTGCGCTGATTACCTCGACGTTCAACGTGCTACCAGGTGGTGGCGGCACGGTCGAGACGGCGCTTGTGGCGGTACTCACGCAGTTGGGCGCAGGGCTGGCCGCCGTACCCGCCGCGATCATCTTCCGCCTCTTCAACTTCTGGTTGCTCGCCCCCGTCGCCGCTGCTTGCTATCACTGGCTCATGCACGAACATGTACAGCCGTTGGTCTCCACCCGTCGCCCTAGCCCCCAGACGGATTAAAGGGGATGGGGGATGGGGGATGGGGGATGGGGGATGGGGGATGGGGGATGGGGGATGGGGGATGGGGGATGGGGGTCAGGCGCGTTAGGATTGCTATGTGCCAGAATGGGGCAAGCTCCCTTGATTCAGCCGTCAGCCGTCAGCCGTCAGCCGTCAGCCCTCAGCCGTCAGCCCTCAGCCCTCAGCCCTCAGCCCTCAGCCCTCAGCCCTCAGCCCGCCGAGGTTGCCCAAGGATCTTCAGGCTCACGGCGTTTGAACCAGGTCTTCCACTCCTCGTGTTCCCACACCACCAGCAGTTGCGCGGCGTTGAAGATGGACGAATACGTGCCGCTGATCAGGCCGATCAGCATGATGAGCACGAAGCTACGGATCGTCTCGCCGCCAAAAAGCAGCAGGGCCGTGAGGGTGAAGAAGGTGGTCAACTGGGTGTTGATCGAGCGCGGCAAGGTCTGGACGATGCTGTGGTTGATGATGCCGTCGAACCCCTCGCTGGGGTGCCGACCAA
>CAIRDL010000827.1 GCA_903877345.1 uncultured Oscillochloris sp.
ACCGTCGCCCTGACGCTTACCGATGGCGTGGGCCTCGCCGAGGTGCTGCCCCGGGGTCACTTGGGGCACCAATGGGCGTTGGCCCTAATTGACGGTCAGCTCGCCGGTACCCGCAGCGCGCTCTTTACCCTCGACGCAACCACCGAACTTCAGACTGGCGATGCGGCGCTCGACGCACTTTACCCGCGCTTGCGCGGCTTTATGCAGCGGGATGGCGTGACCTATCCGCTGAACGGGCAGACGGTTCACGGCTACCGTTCGCCCGACAACCCGCTGCTCTGGCTGCGCGACCATGTGTACCAGGGCCGGGGGTTTCGCTATTTCGAGCCTGAGGTGACCAGTCTGCTCGACGCCTTCCGCGCCGCCCAACGGCCCGACGGCAGTTTTCCCGATGTACTGGACTATCCCGAGCGCTTCGTTACGGCGATGCGGAAAGAGACCGAGAGCGACCTCGAGTTCCTTTTCGTCCAAGGGGTTTACGAGGCGTGGCAGATGACGGGCGATGACGCTTGGCTGCGCGGCAACCTTGACGCGCTGCGGCGGGCGCTGACGTACAGTACCAGCGACCCGTTGCGCTGGGATGCGACGCGGGGTTTGGTGCGGCGACCGTACACGCTTGATATGTGGGATTTCGCCTACGGCCCCACGACGACCAGCCCTGACGGCAAGCCCGCCCCGCGTCACTGGATCACGGCAGACACGATCTGGGGCACCTTCCACGGTGACAACACGGGGCTTGCCCAGGCGCTTGAACTGATGGCGCGCATTGAAACCCAGGTCGGTGAACCAGCGCGGGCACAGGGCTGGCTCGACCAGAGCAAAGCCATTATGCAGCGGCTCAACGCCCTAAGCTGGAATGGACATTTTTTTACCCATTTCGTGCCGGAAGATCCGAACTTCCAACCGGCGGGTGTAGATGCCACCCAGCAACTCAGCCTGTCGAACGCCTACGCGCTGAACCGGGGCGTGCTTACTGAGCGCCAGGGTCAGCGGATTGTTGAAACGTACTTTGGGCGGCGCGACTTCAGCCGGGCATTTGCTGAGTGGTACAGCCTTGATCCGCCTTTCCCATCGGGCAGCTACGGCCTCGCGGGCGGCAAAGGCGAAAATCCTGGGGAATACACCAACGGCGGCATTATGCCGCTTGTGGGTGGGGAACTGGCGCGGGGGGCCTTGCGCTTCGGCATGGAACCCTACGGCTTTGACCTTTTGCGCCGCTACGCTGGTCTCACGGCGCTGACTGACGCGACTTATCTCTGGTACTACCCCGATGGACGACCGGGCATCCAAGGCCCCGACACGCTCGCGACCGACGGTTGGGGTGCGGGGGCGATGCTCGGCGCGCTGTTTGAGGGCGCGGCGGGCATCAACGACCGGGCCAGTCGCTACAGCGACCTTTTCCTCGCGCCGCGTTGGGCAGCGGATGCGGCCTTCACCGAGGTGCGCGCCGTCGCTCGGTACGCCGCCTCCGACGGCTATGTCGCCTATCGCTGGCAGCGCGACGAACACGGTATCAGTCTCACTCTGACGGGCAGCGCCGCCAGTGCCTACGTCCGCATTCTCATCCCCAAAGCCAGCGCCTCCCTGCCGCTCCAGGTGACGCTTGACGGCCAAAGGGTGCCACTTCAGCTTGATCTGGTCGGCAAGACGCCCTACGTTGCGGTGCCGGTTAGCGGCGGTGAGGCGACGATTCGCATTGCGTGGTGAAAAACAACCGGCGGCGAAATTTCGCCGCCGGTTGTTTTCGGTTTAGACAGGACTCAGCGAGCCTACTTGTCGCGCTTGGTGTCGCCAAGGGCGGCTTGGGCGGCGGCAAGGCGGGCAATCGGCACGCGGTAGGGCGAGCAACTGACGTAGTTCAGGCCAGCGCGGTGGAAGAACTCGACCGAAGCCGGGTCGCCACCATGCTCACCGCAGATCCCGACTTTGAGATTGGGCCGGGTGCTGCGCCCGCGCTCCACGCCGATTTGCACCAGTTGGCCGACGCCGCGCTGATCGAGGGTCTGGAAGGGGTCGTCGGCCAGGATCTTCAACTCGACGTAGCGCGGCAGGAAGCGCCCCGCATCGTCACGCGAAAGGCCGAGGGTGGTCTGGGTCAAGTCGTTGGTGCCGAAGCTGAAGAACTCAGCCACGCCCGCAATCTCGTCGGCGGTCAAGGCGGCACGGGGCAACTCAATCATCGTCCCGACCAAGTAGGGCAGATCCACCCCGGCCTCGGCGATGACTTCATTGGCGACCTTCCGCACCAACTCTTCCTGGGGCTTCAGCTCCGAGAGGTTGCCGACCAAGGGGATCATCACCTCGGGGAGCACCACGATGCCCTCGCGCTTGACCGCCACGGCGGCCTTGAAGATGGCGCGAGCCTGCATCTCGGTGATTTCGGGGTAGATGATGCCAAGGCGACAGCCCCGGAAGCCGAGCATCGGGTTGGACTCGTGCAGGTTCTCGATCTTGCTCTTGACCTTTTTGTAGTCAACGCCGAGCTTGGCGGCCAAGGCGGTGATTTCCTCGTCGCCGTGGGGCAAGAACTCGTGGAGCGGCGGGTCGAGGGTGCGGATGGTGACGGGCAGCCCGGCCATTTCGCGGAACAGACCCTCGAAATCGGCTTGCTGTAGCGGCTCGATCTTCGCCAAGGCAGCGCGGCGCTCCTCGACGGTATCGGCGATGATCATCTCGCGGACGGCGTCAATGCGGTCGCCCTCAAAGAACATGTGCTCGGTGCGACAGAGGCCAATGCCCTCAGCCCCGAACGAGCGGGCCACCTTGGCGTCGCGGGGAATGTCGGCGTTGGCCCGCACGCCCAACTTGCGGAACTCGTCGGCCCAGGCCATCAACTCCGAGAAATCGCCGGAGACCTCTGGCTCAACCGTCGGCATCTTGCCCGCGAAAACTTCGCCGGTGCCGCCATCAAGCGTGATCCAGTCGCCCTTGCGGATCGTCACCCCGTTGACCGTCACCGACTGGTCGGCATAGCTGACGCGGAGATCACCGGCACCGGCGACGCAGGGTTTACCCATACCGCGAGCCACGACGGCGGCGTGGGAGTTCGAAATCAGCAGCGGGGTCATGCGGCTAGAGAAGACGATGTAGTTCTTATCCAGTTCGTCGCTCGCATCAACCTCGAAGTTGTAGACCAAGGCAGACTCAGCCGCGCCGGCCGAGCGGATCCGATACGAGCGTAGCGGCGCGTCGAGCAACGCCTGCACTTCGCGGGCCAGGGTACCAGCGCAGAGGGGCAGGATGTCGCGCCGGATCTTCTCCGTGCCAAACATGATGTTGCGCTTGACCCCCTCACGCACCCGACCCATGTAATTGACCGTGTCCTGCACATCCGCGAACATACCGCGCATGCTCAGGCACTGCGACTCATAGCGACGCGGCGGTATTTCGGCCCGCACGCGGTGGGCGAAGGCGAGAATCTCCTCGACCTGCTCGGCAATCTGGAGCAGATAGTCCTCGCGGTTGCTCACGATTTGCGGCACGATACCCAAGCGCAGACAGGCCAGCGCCAAGCCGTCGAGCAGGTTGCGCTTGGCGTGCGAAACGCTGATCTGGAGCCGCACCGCACTCGACTCCTCGGCGTAGGTGCCGTCGCCATCAACAAAGCCAGCCAGGAAGTGCAGCAGCGCCGTGCGGTCGAGCGTGAGCACCCACGTATCCAGGTTGTCGCGGATCTCGGCCAGACGGGCAGCCGGCTCACGGCGGAAGCTAATCCGATCCTCGACACTGCCTTTGATCTCACGGCCCTTGAGGACGCCGACCGTCTCGCGCTCACGCAGATACGTGAAGGGCACGCCGAACGCCTGCTCGAAGCTCTGCTCGACAGCGGCGATAAAGTCAGCTTTCTCAGGCGTTGGCTTCTGGACAAACGTCACTGAGCCTTTCGTCTCCCTGAGGTTGATATAGCCATCGGAGAGGATCGCGCCAGCCACGTAGGCCAAGGCCGGGGTGGTGGAAGTCTCGCCCAAGGTCGGGATCTGATCAACCACGGTCACAAAATCCTCATCGGCCAAAACTGCGTCGAGGCGCTTCTTGGTCAGCTGCCGATCCTGGAGCGTATACAGCTTGTGGTCGGCGGTGAGCCGCAGCGTATTCTCCTCAGCGCGGCCCGTTTGCGAAACGGCGACTGGCAGCACCTCGGAGGGCTTGCGACCGGCGGCGATAATCTGACGCCAGACTGGGCGCAGGGTGGTGCTGTCGAAGGAGAGGATGCGTAGCGCGTGACCCTCCTCCAGGGTAGTGAAGGCGACTTCGGCAGTAAGCAGGCCGCGATCTGTGAGGATGCGCGTCTCGCCGGCCACGCAGGTCATGCCCCCGCGCGCGGTCAGAATAGCTTGGGCGGCGACCATACCGTGGAAGTCTTCGGGGGCGGTCTCGACGCGGATGAGAATGACCTTCTCGCCCTTCGCCGCCAACTCCTCGGCCTCATCGGGATCAAAAACGGCCTCGCCGCTGGCAGCGCCAGGGGAAGCCGGCAGACCCGTCGTGAGGACGTGGGCCGTCAAGCGGGCCTTGGGGTCAATCATCGGGTGGAGCAACTGATCGAGCGCTGCCGGGTCAATCCGCTGCACGGCGGTCGCTTTGTCAATCACACCCTCGTGGACGAGGTCAATGGCGATTTTGAGGGCGGCAGCCGCCGTGCGCTTGCCGGAGCGCGTCTGGAGCATCCAGAGCTTGCCCTTCTCAATCGTGAACTCAACGTCCTGGACATCCTTGTAATGCGCTTCAAGTTGCTTGGCAATGGTGTGGAACTGGTCGTAAACCTCCGGCATCGTCTCCTGCAGTTGGCTAATCTGCTGGGGCGTGCGAACCCCGGCGACCACATCTTCGCCCTGGGCATTCACCAGATACTCGCCGAAGATCAGCGCCTCGCCGGTGGCCGGGTTGCGGGTGAAGGCAACGCCGGTGGCCGAGTCGTTCCCCATATTGCCGAAGACCATAGACTGCACGTTGACGGCAGTACCCAGGCTGTCGGCGATCTTGTTGATGCGGCGGTAATCGCGGGCGCGGCGTCCGTTCCAGGAGCGGAACACGGCAGCGATGGCCTCGCGTAGCTGCTCGTTCGGATCTTCGGGGAACTCAACGCCCACATCGGTCTTGATAATGCCCTTGAAGGTCTCGGCGATCTGGAGCAACTCCTCGGTCGAGAGGTCGGTATCGAGCCGTTCGCCGTGGCCCTTCGTCTCGTCCATCACATGCTCAAAGCGCTCGCCCTCAACGCCCAGCACAATCTTGCCAAAGAGTTGGATGAAGCGGCGGTAAGCATCGGCGGCAAAGCGCGGGTTCTCGGTCAAGGTCGCCAACCCCTCGCGGGTGGCTTGGTTCAGCCCCAGGTTGAGGACGGTGTCCATCATACCGGGCATCGAGAACTTGGCCCCGGAGCGTACCGAAACGAGCAGCGGATTAGCGGGATCGCCAAACTTCTTGCCCGTCTGAGCCTCGATCTCCTTCAGGGCCTCAAGCGCCTGTTCCCACATACCCTCGGGGAACTGCTGACCGGAGTCATAGTAAGCGTTACAAGCCTCAGTCGTAATGGTGAACCCCGGAGGAACGGGCACGCCGGTGCGCGTCATCTCCGCAACACCTGCGCCTTTGCCGCCGAGCAGGTCGCGCAACGTCGCGTTCCCCTCGCGGAAGAGATAGACCCACTTTTTCGTCATCGAAAACCCCCCTGTTGGTGGTGGCATGGCGAAATGCCACAAGAACCCGTATTCCTAGAACATGTTCCGTTGAGGCTAAAGCCCCGCAGATGTTGTGCGATGTGCTACCAGTAGGCCCGCACCCGCCGCATTGTAATTCAAGTGGCTCATGTTGGCAATGATGGCGCTAGGGCACGGCACTCCTGGGTCGTGCGGCTCCAAGTCGCACCTACAGCACCTGTCGAGACGCGTTTGAACTGGGCCAGAACGCCCCATCGGGCGAAGCGCTGAAAGTCATGGAAGATCCCCTAGTCAAAAAATGCCGCTCAAGATGGGCGGCAATACGTGTGAACTAAGCGGCATAAGGCGTTCATCGTAATCATGGTCACTCGCACATGGGTGCCATGCATTGAGCGGGTGCTTGGGTAACGTGTAACGAGGTGCGCGATGGATTCACCAATCAAGGTGCGGTCGGTGCAGGTCTTACGCGATCTGAAGGGTGCGGTCGAACGCTTTGATCAGGAATCGATAGCGGCGCTCCGGGCCGCCGAACAGGAATTGCAGGCCACCGAACGCTGGTTACAGGAGCGCCTGTCGTACTGGCGCACTGAGGTGTTACGCTGGGAAGAGGCGGTGCGACTGGCAGGCACTGCTTTACAAATCTGTCAGAACTCGGCCTCCTACGATCCCCGCACGGGTGCGTCCTACGTCCCAAACTGTAGTGCCCAACAGGCTGCCCTTGCTCAGGCCCAGGCGAAGGTGCTGGAAGCGCAACGGCAACGGAGCAATGTCCAGACGTGGCAGGATATCGTCAGACAGGCGGCCACTGCGTACCGCGATCAGGTGATCCAAGTCACGCGCATGCTGCCCACGGTGTTGCCCTCAGCCCGCAACTTTCTTGGCAATAAAGTTACCGAACTTGAAACCTATGCGGCAGCAGGGGCATTCAGCGATGCGCGTATCTCGTCTGGGACTGCCGCCCCGCACCCCACCGCTGGTGTCCAGTCTCCGACTCCCGCGAGCTCTGGCACATGGAGTACCCCGGAGATCCAGATGGTCACGCTGGATCAGATTGATGTGAGCACGTCAAGTGTCACTGGCCTACAAGATTTCCACAAAGTTTCACCTCAGGACATGATGGAGGGGTTTCAGAAACTCCAACAGGTGGTGATGCCTGCAGTAGCGCAGGGTGCAGATGGGGACTACTTTGCCCAACTAGACACCGCGCAGGGGTTGGCTTTCGCTCATGGCTATCAGCGAATCTTTGAGGGGTTTTACGGTAATGACGCTATTCGTCTGGAAAAACTAGGTGCCACCTATCACATCACCAACGGGGAGCATCGGCTGTTCCTTGCGCGTCAGTTGGGCCTCAAGGCAATCCCGGCATTCGTAACCACCCGTCAAGCATAGCAATGGGGCCGATGACCCCCAGAAAGGTCTGCGATGAATGTCCCCTATACCCAGCTTCAGCAGTCTTGGCAGCACCTGAGTCAGCAATGGCAGACGACCACCCCCCTCTGGGATGACCAAGTGCGCTGGGCGTTTGAAGCGGAGTTCTGGCAACCGCTGCGGAGCCAGGTGCCGATGACGCTGATGAAAATGGAGCAGCTTGTGCGTGTGATCACACAGGCTAAGCAGCAGGTGAAGTAAGCATCGGGTTGCCAGAGAGTGTGGTATGTCGCGGAAAAAGCAGTTGGTCGTCCAAGTAAAAGCCGAACATGCGCAGGTGCATACCGCCGCGCAGGTGGCGCGCACCCTTCACGCCATGCTGGTACGTGCGCTTGATCAGGTTTTGCAGCAGACGACGACCACGATCACGCACGATCACGCACGCGCTGTTCAACGCAGCGCTGCTGACTTCGCGCAAACGCAGCGCACGGTGGCAGCAGCGGTTCAGGCGGCGATCAACGGGGCCGGGTTGACGGCTGCGCCCTGGCATGCGCCCGTTTGGAACGGCCATACCCCACCGACCGTGGGCATTCCGCCAACGCTGCTGCGGATCGGTGTGTTCCAGCCCCCGATCAGTGCGCCGCAGGTGCCGCCGCTGCCCGCACTTGTGCCCTTACTGGGCCAGCGCCATGTGTTGCTTTCGTTTGAGGATGCCCAGTCACGGATCGGGGCGGGGGTGTTGGAGACGTTAGCGTGGCGGATCGCCGCCTTGAGCGCTCCCGGCACGTATCGGTTGGTGCTCTTCGACCCTCTTGATCGGGGGGCGAACCTCGCCTCGCTGCTCAAACTGCCCGAAGCGTTGCGCGGGGCCAAAATCTACGGTCGTGACGACGAAATCGAGCAGGCGCTCTTGCTTGTCGCGGCGGAGGTCGAGGAGATTATTCAGCGTCGCCTCCTCAACACCTACCAGACGATTGAAGCCTATAACGCAGCCAATCCCGATGTGGCGGTGCCCTATCGCTTTCTGGTGCTGATGGGGTTTCCGAAAGGCTTCTCGCCCAAGGCGGCGGAACTCCTCGCCTCCATTGCGCGGATTGGCCCACGCACCGGCTGTTACGTGCTCGGTGGCGTGCTCAAAGGGGAGCGGCCACCCCACGGGTTCGACTTCCCGGCCTTTATGAAGCTGAGTACCTATCTGAGCCTGACGGCGACGAAGCAGCTGATGGGCGATGACCCAGCTTTTGCAGCAAGTCCAATTCAACCGGATGCGCCGCCCCCGGCAGCGCTGATTGACGCACTGGCACGGACGATTCACCCCTTAGTTGCGGCCTCTGCGGCAACCACGATCCCGTTTCGGCGGTTGGCGGTGCGGAAGGCTCACTGGTGGCAGGCCAATGGCACCGATGGCCTCACCCTGACCTTGGGCCTTGATGAGTCTGGCAAGCCCTACCAGCTGTGCATCGGGCAGAACGGGGCTTATCACGGACTCATCGGTGGAGCGACTGGGATGGGCAAAACCAACCTGCTCCACCTGCTGGTGTTGATGCTCTGCACCGCGTATGCGCCTCATGACCTTGAGTTCTATCTGGTTGACTTCAAGGAGGGGGTGGAGTTTCAGGACTATGTGACCCATTGTTTACCCCACGCCCGCGCGGTGGTGCTCGAGGCTGAGCGGGAGTTTGGGCTGAGTGTGTTACAGCGCCTGGTGGCTGAGATGGAGCAGCGCAGCCAAACCTTCAAAGCGGTAAACGTGAGTTCACTCCAGGAATACCGCCAGCGCACCAGTCAGCCGCTACCACGGATTGTCCTCCTGATGGATGAGTACGTGGTGCTCTTTAGTGAGGATGATCGGCTCGCCATTCAAGCGAGTGAGGCTTTAGCGGCGCTGGTGCAGCGGGGGCGTTCGTTTGGCATCCATGTGCTGCTCAGCGCCCAACGTCCGGCGAGCGCCTTCTTGAGTATGAGCCAGATCAAGAGTCAGATGGGGCTCCGGCTGGCTCTCAAATGTCGGCCCGAAGACTCGACGCTCATTTTGGGCGAAGGCAATGAGCGGGCGGCGCGCTTAACGCAGGCCGGTGAGGCGTGTGTGACGACCGATCCGGATCGTCTGGATGCGACCGCCTTGGTGCGGATTGCGCGTCTCGATCCCGATGAACGGGCGCTCTATCTCCGGGGTCTTCAGGAGTTTGCCCGCTTGCAGCACTACACGCCTGCACGCCCAATGATCGTTTTTAGTCGCGATGCGGCAGCGCTCTGGCAGGCGAATCGGCACGTCGTGCAACGACTAGCCGCTCCCCGTTGGCACCAAGAACCGTCCCTCCGTCTGTGGCTTGGTCAACCGCTTCAGATTGCGGAGGATATTACCCTTGTGTTTGAGCGGCAGCAAGGGGCAAACCTGCTCCTTCTGGGCAATGACGAGAGCCTGGCTCTGCGCTTGCTGCTCAGCGCGGTGCTAGGGGTAAGCCTTGCGGTCAATCCTCAGACAAGTCGCTTGATGCTGATTGGGTTGGTGGATTCCCACCAAGTCGTGGGCCAAGCCTTTACGACCCTGCAAGCCCAGTTACCGCATCCCTTTGCGACCTATGCGCGACAAGAGGCCGTTGCGGCCTTGACGACCTTACTGGAAGAATTGGAAGTGCGGTTGGCGCATCTGCCGATCCAGGCGGCAACGCCGATCTTCCTGATCATCGCTGGACTGCACCGCTGGCAGGAGGCGCGTGGCCCCAATCCCTACACACCGAGTCCGGTTGGTGAACAGCTGGCCCGCCTTTGTCAGTACGGGCCAACGGTAGGCATCCACACCTTCCTTTGGTGTGATCGCCTGAGCACGCTGGGTGCGGCGGTTGGTGGGGGCGCGGTGCATGACCTCCTGGCACAGTTTGGGCATCGCGTGGCGCTCCAGATGGCGAATGACGAGTCGATCAACCTTTTAGGTGGCCCCTACGCCGCGAAACTGGGTACGGAGCGGGCCTACTATCGCAATGAACAATGGCCGGCTGACATGCTCGATAAGTTTAAGCCCTATGTTGTGCTGGCAGCGAGCGACTTACAGACCGTGCTGACAACGCTGCAAGATCGTTGGGCGCATGCCTAACGATCCAGGGGCTAGACAAGGAGGAGCTATCGCGGCGTGTGCCACAAACCCAGGCTCCCTGTCGGCTCTAGCGCGAAAGCGGAAGACATGGTGGAAGTTACGGTAGCAAGGATCGCCCGGTATGGATCAGAGTCAACACTTACGCCAAGTCTGCGCCGACACAATCCGGCGGCTGGCCCAGGCGGAGCAACAGGCCAAGCACACCCGCGAGACGGCCAATCAACAGCGCCAGACCGCCTTGGAGCGTGCCCGCCAACAGCATACCCAGGCCCGTCAACAAGCTGAGACCCTCCTTACCCATATCCTTACGCTTGCTCAGCAAGGCGATCAGGTGCTCAACACCCTTGGCCTTGCACCGGGGGCGACGGGAAGGGTCGCCCTACCTGCGTCCACCGTTGGGCCTGACGCATTGCTTCGGCTTCTCGCCACCCAATCCAGCGCAGCCGAGACCGCCCTGACCAGCCTCCAGACCACCGCCAGCGCACTGGTTGTGGAACGCAAAAAGTGGTGGAAGTTTTGGTAGGTGGGCCTCACCACGCATGACGCATGTGTCTACAATCCAGGAGGTATGTCCATGTCAATGCAGAGCAATGTTCCTGATTGGGCGATGGTTCAGCCAGCAGGTGGCGAGCGACGCCTGCCCGTCTATCTGCTGTTAGATACCTCGGGAAGTATGGATGGTGCGCCAATCTTGTCGGTACGCCAGGGACTGGAGCAGTTTCAGCAGGAGACCGCCAGCGACCCTTTTGCCCGCGATGTCGTGCGGATTGGCGTGATCATCTTCAACAGTGACGCACAGGTTGTCGGTGGGGGGTTGGTGCCCATTGGCGCGTTCCAACCACCGAACTTGATCGCCACCGGGGCGACCCGCCTCGACCTAGCCTTTGAAAAACTCCTCGAGTCGCTGGATCGCGATGTGGTCAAGGCGGTCAAAGGGGGGCAAAAGGGTGATTGGAAGCCCGCTGTTTTCGTCCTGACGGATGGGCGGCCAACCGATGAGAACGGCAACGTGACGGATCGCCTGTGGCGACCCGCCCACGATGCGTTGACCACCCGGCCCAAAGGGCAGATCAAGCCCAGCACGATTGTGGCCGTCGGCTGCGGCCCCAATGTGGACGATGCCACGCTCAAGGCCATGAGCACTGGCATGGCTTTTCGGATGGGTACCAGCGAAGCAGCCTTCGCGGCGCTCTTCCAGTACCTCTCACAGAGTATCACCAGTTCCGTGCAGCCCGGTGGCAACCTCGACGATCCGTTCGCTGATGTGCAGCCTTCCTCGGATCTCATCCGTATTCCATAGGAGCTACCGCAATGCTGAACGGCTTTGTCTTTGGGGATCGCGGCCTCGGAGCCTCGGGTGATACTCACCCGTTGTGGACGCTGGGCCATGCCGTGGCTGATCCCTACCTCGTTCTTGGAGCGAGCGCGGTGGGGCAAATCCATCTGGCGCGGGGGCTGCCCCGCGATGACGCCTTTATGGTGCGTTCCCTTGGCCCCTGGCTCGCCATTGGGGTTGCCGATGGGGTCGGGTCGCGTCCGCTCTCGCGCTACGGGGCCACCTACGCGGTCGAGGCGCTGACTGCCCTGTTGCTCCGTCCCTTCGCCGTGCCGCTGAGCGACCTCCGCACTAGCCATCGTGCGAACGCGGGCGCATTCGCAGCGACGAACCTCGCCCCTCCGGCGACAAGCGAGGAAGTTGAGCTGAAATTGCCTCTTGACGAAAAGGATCGGGGCGAGGGCTGGGGCTCATGGCTGCTCGATGCGGCACTAGATTCGCTCAAAAAGCTCATTCCCATACCCCTTTCTCCCGTTGAGATTCCCATGCGTGATGATCTCCAACAGGGGGCTTCGCTGGGTTGGTGGCTCCCGGAGGCAGATTTCGTTACGGCACCCACTGAACCCGATCTTGGCAGTGTGATGGCCCAGGCGTTTGAGAAGACGCACCTTGGCTTGCGCGGTCATGCACAGAGCCTTGGGATTGGCCTCGCCGATCTTGGGTGTACCGCCCTCGCCCTGCTGCTCAATCGGAAGACTGGGCGCTGTGCGGTCGGTCAAGTGGGTGATGGGGCGATCCTCGGCCTGACGGCCCAGGGTGAAGTGAAGGAGTTGGTGGATGCGCCAAGCCCTGACGACGGGCAGGCCACCTACACGCTGAATCACCACAACTTTCAGAAATACCTCGCGGTGCAGGTGCAACAGCCTGCACCGGCGAACCCGTTTGTCACCTTCTATGTGATGACCGACGGCCTTTCGGGCGATCTCCTCTTCTCGGCCCAACCAGATGCCCTGAGCAATTGGGCGCAGGCGGTGAAGGGCAATCTGCTCCAAGCAACGAGTCCGGCCCAAGCAGCGGCGGGCATGTTGAACTGGCTCGCGACCTATCAAGTCAAGGGAAGTTGGGACGACCGCACCTTGGTCGTCGTTACGCAACGGGAGCCCAAAGATGACCATTGTTACGCTGCTGGCGGGTAGCCGGGGCCTGCCCAATCAACTGACAGCCAATAGCCAAGCCGCCCATCGTGGGGGCGAAGGCAGCGTCTACTTCACCACCGATGGGCAGTACGTCGTGAAAATCTACCACCGTGCGGCGGCGGATAAACCGAAGATGCTCCAACAGGTACTCGATCTGGGCAAAAACCTGGGCGAGGATGAGCAATTCTTGGCTTGGCCACTGGGGATTGTCGAGAAAGTGGATGAGCAGCCAACCGTGGGCGTCGTGACGCGGCGGGTGGCCGCCTCGCACGGCCCCCTCTACAAACTCATTTACAGCCCGATTGATGCGGTAGCGCAGTTTCGGCAGGGGCGCAGTTGGCTTGAGTATCTGAAGATCGCACGGGGCACGACGGCATCTGTGCGCACGATTCACGGCAAGGGGATGGCCCACGCTGACATCCATCTGAAGAATTTCCTGACCAATCCGGTCTCCGGCGAGGTCGTCCTGATTGACCTCGATGGTCTCGTGGTTAAGGGCTTTCTGCCACCGCAAGTGAAGGGAATGCCCGGCTTTATTGCGCCCGAAGTGATGATGGGGAAGAGTAAGCCGGAGGAGTTGACGGATCGCCACAGCACTGCCGTCCTCATTCTCTGGACACTGCTGTTGCGGAATGTGATGCAGACCCAGCGTTGCTATGACGATGAAGACCCGCAGCGTGATGATGATCTTGGCTATGGTCAGTACGCCTGTTTTAGTGAACACCCGAATGATCGCCGCAACGCCATTCCACGGGTTGGCACCCCACTCTTCCGCAGCGGAGTCCTCTCGTACCGGGCGCTTACGCCGAAGTTGCAAGATCTCGCGGAACGGGCCTTAATCCACGGGCTGCACGAGCCAATGAAGCGCCCGCAGGTTGTGGAGTGGGAGCGTGCCCTTGCCGAAGCCTACGATGTCATGGTCGGGTGTGCAACCTGCCGCCAGTCATTCTTCTACCCCTATTGGCTCCAGCCCCAGCCCCGGCGGCAGTGTCCGTTCTGTGGCACGGGCATACGGCCCCCTTTTCCGGCGGTGATCGAACTGATGGAAGCGCGAGCGAAGGGCGTCCATGTACCCGTTCGCCCACTGGTGCTCTACCACGGGCTGCCTCTCTTTGCTGATGTCATTGAACCGGGCCGCTTCCCGCCCTTCACCCGGCGCGGCGTTCCGCTCATTGGGCAGACCCTTTGGGATGCCAAGCAGGGCTGCTACCGGCTGGGCAATACGAGCGACACGCCTTGGCAGATCCTCGGCGGTAGTGGGGGCAGCGTGGGCCGGGGAGCCTCCGTAGCACTTCAGCATGGCGTCCTGATCAACTTTGGTGAGGGGAAGCGGCTCGGACGGGTGATGGAGTAGCCCCGTGGTGATCTGCAAAGGCGACCAACGAAAGTTGCTATCACGCGGCAAACACCGAGCGCAATCCCGACCCAGTCTATGGCGGTTGAGCCTACCAGAGCGCCAAGCGTGGGTTCAAAAGATCCCGTATGCGTGAACTCTTGAGTACAAAGGAGTCTTCGATGTCTGTCGTAAATGATCCCGCCGAAATCCGCCGCTTCCAGGCCGCGCTGCGGCAGTTCAACAGTGAGGTGAACAGCAGCACCAGCCGTATCCGCAGCCAGTTGCGTACCTTGGGCAGCACCTGGCGTGACCAAGAGTACACCCGTTTTTCCCAAGAGTTGGAGACGGCCATCCAGAACTTTGAGCGCTACCTCCAGAGTTCCGACGGCTACTTGCGCCACTTGGATGCCAAGGCGACGCCGTTGGAAGAGTATTTGAAGCGCCGATAAACCTCGGAGTACCCTATGTCCTCATCGCTCTCCGCCGAACACCTCACGCAGTTGGTGCCGCTGTTGGGCAGTCTGGCGCGGCTTATTGCTGGGGGTTCGCCGCTCAGTGAGCAAAGTCTCCACACTCTCTTGTTGGGGGCCGATCTGGAGGCCAACCCGGCGGCTCTCGCTGAACTCCAGCGCTGGAGTCGGTTGCTCAAGGCGGTGCAGCAGCAACCAACCGCAGAGCAGCGCCAAGCCACAGTGGAGGCGTTGCTCGTACGCGGCCTACCGGAAGCGACGGTGTTCCTAGCCGTCGCCACGGTGGTGGGCGGCGCAGCATCGCCTGTTCTAACACCACCAGCCATGTCCGCCCTGGGGCGCCTCCAGGCGAGTGTGGCAAACCTGGACTTTGGCACCTTGCGCTCCGGCCAAGGGGCTGTGTTGGAACTAGACGTGCAAGGTGGCCCCGGCCAAGTGAGTGTGGAGAGCGACCAACTTCAGGTGACGCCGCCTCAGTTTGGGGCGGGGCCGACGCGCCTGCGGGTGACGGTGCGCCCGTTGACGAGCGGGTTGCTTTGGACTTCGTTGAAGCTGATGACGGCGGGCGAGACGCTGGAGGTGCCGGTGACCGCACAATGGCAGGCAACGGCAGCCCCGTCTCCACTAGTCCAACCGGCGGTGAGTCCTGTTGTCCAGCAATCCCCGCCAGCCGTGGTTGCACCACTGGTGGTGGCAGGGCGTGAGGCCAGTGCGCCGCCAATGAATCCACGGGCAGCGTCAGGGCACGAAGCCAGTGCGCCGCCGATGCTGCCCCCGGCCCTGCCAGATCTGGTTCCGCCTCACCCTAACGTACGGAACTTTCCACTGGTACCCTTGGTCGTCATACTGGTGGTGGGATGCATCCTGATAGGCTTCGCTGTCCAAGCAATGCAAGCAATGACGGCGACATCTGTGGCCCAAGCGGCGACGACGACCGCCGTTGGGCGAATTGCAACCGCAAACACCTTAGCCCAAGCCGCAACGGCGACATCTGTGGCCCAAGCCGCAACGGCGACATCTGTGGCCCAAGCCGCAACGGCGACATCTGTGGCCCAAGCCGCAACGGCGACATCTGTGGCCCGAACTGCGACGGCAAATGCGCTGGCCCGAGCTGCGACGGCAAATGCGCTGGCCCAAGCCGCGACGGCAAATGCGCTGGCCCAAGCCGCGACGGCAGATGCGCTGGCCCAAGCCGCGACCGCCGTGGCCCAAGCCGCGACCGCAGATGCGCTGGCCCACGCTCGTATCCCCATCCCCATCCCGCCACCGATACCTTCAGGGTACAGCCACATCCTGCCCAATGGTGGGCATCTGTATCGCTCGCCCAGTCGTGAGCAAGGCATGGCTCTGGGTCTGATCTGGCCAGGTGACGAGGTACTGCGTTTGGGGGAAGAGTTTGAGAACATCAATGGTAGGTGGATCTTCATCCGTGTTATCAAAGCGGCGTCTAATCGCGGGGATGGCGGGGTGCCGGAAGGTAGTGAAGGGTATGCACGGGCAACACTCATTTCTACGCCCTAAACAACAGTGCAGGTACCCGGTTTTCATTTGCCGTACTGATAACACCCTAGGATTAACCTATGTCTTCGCCACCTTCCGCCGACCACCTGACCCAATTCGCGCCGCTGCTAGGCAGCCTCGCCCGCCTACTCGTACTGCTACTTTCTAGGTGATCATGGGTGATCACCTAGAAATTCCTGCTTCATCCCAACGTGCCATCCAAGGATGGTCTTATCGTCGGTCCACAGGCCGGTTTTACGTCTCGACGTAGCCACAACCGAGACGGCCAGTTCG
>CAIRDL010000828.1 GCA_903877345.1 uncultured Oscillochloris sp.
CTCACGGATCACAACTCACGGATCACAACTCACGGATCACAACTCACGGATCACAACTCACGGATCACAACTCACGCTCCGTCGGTGAGCAGGACACCGACGGGCCAGGTACGCCCACAGTCAGCGCAGACTCGCTCGCTGGCCGCACCGGCAATGGACGCGACGCCATAGGCGCGCACTTGCCCAGGCCGCGTGAGGCCATAGGCAGGGCCGCGTCCTTCGTCAAGCGCGTAGGCTCCGCCGAGCAGACAGGTATGCGCGTTTGCCAATAGGTCGAGCATCCAGGCTTCGCGGAGTCCGGGCGGCGCGAGGAGTTGGAGCGCCAGACGGCTCATGCAGGCCGCCGCCCAGCCCGACTCGACGAGGGTGGCGGGCTCGCCTTGGAGGTCGCCGGGGGCCGTGTAGCGTGCGGCTTCTTCGGGGGTAGGCGGAGGTGTGGGGCCGGTGTAGAGGTGCCCGCGCAGACAGCCAAGACACGGTGCTTGGGCGTCCGGCACGAGCATGGTTTCCCAGTAGCGCGCCCGTGGGTAGCAACGGGCCGCGAGATGGGGCACGCCTGCGGCCCGCAGACCCCGCGCCAGGGCAAAGTCGGCGCTGGTGCCGGTTGTCAGCACGGCCAGGGTGATGCCTTCGGCGGCGACGAGCTCAGTGAGCGCCGCTTCGCTGTGCAGATTGGCCGCGATAGTGACGAGCGTGGGCGCAGCGGCACCCAAGCGGGCGTGCAGTTCGGCGGCGAGGGCGGCAGTTTTGGGGCGACCAAGGGCGGCGGCGCGGTAGAGTTGGCGGGCCGGGTTTGCCGTGGTGACGGTGGCCCCATCAACGACGACGAGCCGCCGGACGACCCGCCCAAGGGCGAGGGCGATCAGGCTGCCGAGGCTGCCCAGTCCGACCACGAGGGCTGTCTGTTCGCGTAGGGCGGGCGCATCAAGCGGGGTGGTAAAGGTGTGGCTCGCCGCGACAGGCCAGTGTTGTTCAGCATAAGGCGGTGCATGGTGCAGCAGCGCCTCTAGGTCGGGTCGGGCGAAGGGCGTGCCACGCAGGAGGATGGCGCGAGCGCTGGCGGCGGCGGCGTAAGGATCGGGGGTGAAATACGCCTCGGTTGGGCTCGTGAGGCGCGTGATGGGGAAGCCAACCGCCCAAGTGGCGGGGTCGAGGCACGGCTCAGGCGGCAGGGCGATCAAGGGGCAGCCGCGTTGCGCCGCGTTGAGGCTGGCAGCGGCAATGGTGGCGGGATCGCCCGCGACGACGAGCAGGTCGCAGGCCGTGTTGGCAAGCGGTGTAAAGGCCCAAGGCAGCCCTGCGCCGTGGTGGGCGCGCAGGGCAGCGGCGAGGGCCGTGTCGGCAGCTTGCTGCGTGAAGGTTGGCCCAAAGTGACGAGCGAGCGGACTCGCGGCGGATGCGGGGGCGGCAGGTGCCAATGCCCAGCGCAAAACACCGGAGGCGGCTAACAAGGCAGCCAACTCAGCGCCCGCCGCACAGCCAACCAGCCCAACCTGACGTGCGGGGAGGGTTGCCCCAACAATGGGCAGGGTGCGAGCGAAAGGGGCAAGGCTTGGCTTCATTTCACAAAAACCATAGCAGCGTATTTCCGCCAAGCTGTACGAGGTGCCAAACCTTGCACAACCTAGCACCTTATCATATGATAGAGCGGCACCAGATGTTAGCGTTACATGCTGCCCAGTCGCGGGCATCCTGACCAGCGGACAGAGAGTACGCATGGATATTGGTCTTGTGATCGGCCTAGTTGTTGTGGCGATCATCATCGGGGCGGTGGCCTTCTTCTTGATCCGCCGCTTCCGCAACCCGCAGTCATCCTTGAACGACGCCCTTAGCCCGAACCTTGATGCGCCGCGAGACTATACCTCACTCCCGATTGATCCGGAGCCGGAAGGTTGGCGTGAGCGTTTCAACAAGCTCTCTGTGGCCGGCAAGATCCTGCTTGTGATGGTGCCGGTGCTGGTTATTTTGGGACTCGTCGCTTTTACGCTTTTCCTTCGCCCACCGTCCGAGCCGCTCCTAGTTCCTACGCCTACGCCGATTCCTGTGACGCTCATCGTGAGTAGCGCCACCGTGGTGAGTCCGAAACCTTTGAGTATCAGTGTTACGGTTAAGACCACCGGCCTCGCTGATGGCATCACCGTCACGGCTGAACTCCAAGAAGATGACCAGCCCTTTGTTTGGCTCAACCCTGAGCGGGCGAGTGGTGTTGTGCGGAACAACCAGGTCGAGATCAGCAAGGTTGAGCGTGCGGCCAACGCTGCCACCCCTACCGAGGGCCGGAACTATACGGTTGTTGTGCGTAGCCCCGATGGTACGGCGAGTGCCGCTTTCAAGTTGGATGTGCGCGAGGTCAATGGCATCGCCGCTGCTTTCTACGGGCGTTCCCCTGGCACTACGTCACCTACGCCAACGCGGGAGCCTACCGCCACGGTTGCGCCCGTCACCCCATGGGCTGATGTTACGCCTGAGCCGACGGTCGTGGCGACGCCTACGTTGACCACCACCTCGGGGTTGCCCACTGGCCCCGCCGCTAGTGTCGTCAACGGCGGCAATGTGCGCCGAATGCCCATTGTTATGACCGGCAATGTGATACCCGGTGGCGGTGTTAATGCTGGTGAGCAGGTGCAGGTGCTTGGGCGTACCCCTAATCGGGCGTGGTATCGCGTCCGCACGGTGCGCGACGAACTGGGTTGGGTCTCGGCTGGCCTCATCAGAGTCCGCGCTGGCACGCAGATCCCTGTGGCGAACGTCGTCACGGTCTTCGTCAGTGGCCCGATGTATGAGCAGGCTGCTAGTACCAGCACCGAGACTGATCGCGTCAATAAGAGCGAGGTTGTGGAACTCCTCCAGCGTACTACCGATGGGACGTGGTATCAGGTTATGAATGTGCGCGACATCAAGGGTTGGGTGGAAGCCCGCTTGCTCGGCATTCCTGCCGATGTGGCTGCCGCTGTTGCGGTGGCCCCGACGCCATGAGGCTTGCACTCGATACGCCGCTCGCAGCGCTCCCGCTGCTTTTTCTCGATTTCGAGACCACCGGCCTCGATTTAGGAGCCGGGCACCGCGTCTGCGAGGTGGCTTTGCTCCGCGAACGGGCGGGCACAGAGGAGGGGCGGTTCGCTTGTTTGTTGAATCCGGGCCGCCTGCTTGACCCGCAGGCGGCGGCGGTGAACGGTCTGTGCGATGCTGATTTGGCGACCGCCCTGCCCTTCGCAACGGTCGTGCCCACCATTGACGCGCTGACTGCCGGGGCGGTGCTGGTGGGCCACAATCTCGCCTTTGACTTGGCCTTCCTCAGCGCCGAACTCCAGTTCCTTGGACGCCCACCGCTCAACAGCCCCAACCTCGACACACTCCCGCTGGCCCGTCGGTTGCTGCACCGCCCCTCGTACAGCCTCATGGCGCTTGCCAGTGAGTTGGGCTTGCCCCGGCCCACGCATCAAGCCATGCCTGATGTGTTGGCACTCCAGGCGCTTTTTCACCATTTACGCATGCTGATGGCGGAACTGGGCGCGACGACCCTCGGTGATGCGCTGCGCCTTGAGCGTGGCATGCTGCCGGGGGCACCCGAACCCGAAGCTCCGCCCTTAATCGCGCAAGCGCTGGCCGAAGGGTGCGCCTTGCGGATCGTCTATCGTTCGCGGAGCAGCCCCGAGCCTACCACCCGCACCATTCACCCGATCTATCTTTCGTGTGAACGTGGCGGCACCTATTTGCGCGCCTTCTGCGAGTTGCGCCAGAATGTGCGTGCCTTCGCCCTTGCGAAGATTGCGGCGATTGAATTGATCCAGGGTTGATTTTAGATTTTTGATTGCAGATTGCAGATTGCAGATTTGCTGCATTAGGATGCGGTACGTTCGCCCTGACGCGGCAAATCTGCAATCTACAATCTAAAATCTGCAATCTACGTGCGGTGGGTGAAGAAGTGCTGAACCATCTCGGTGTGCAGGGGGAAGGCCAGATCGGTGGGCGCCGTGATGATCAGGCGTGCCTCGGCTTCGCGGTTCGGGCGGAAGGGCGTCAGGTCGGCGGCGCGCAGGTGCGGCCCCAAGCTGAAGACGAGCAAGTAGCCATCGGTGGTGCTGCGGGTGCCGAATTCACTGATGACCTCCGGGGCAACGATAACCCCAGCCTCTTCGCGCAATTCACGAGCGGCGGCGTGCTGCCAGCTCTCTTGCACTTCAATAAAGCCCCCCGGCAAGGCCAGTTGCCCCTGACGCGGCGTGGCCGCCCGTCGAATCACCAACAGCCCGTCGTCTACCGGCTGGAGAATCAGGACAACGGGCAAGGGGTTGCGATAGGTCGTGCTGCCGCAATGGGCACAAACCCGTGGCCAACGCTGGCCGTCAAGAAAGGGGTGGCCGCAAAACGAGCAGTGGCTGTGCTGGCGATACATGGCGTGGACTCCGAGGTGTGCGGGCTGTTAGGCTATGCTGGCGATTATACGCTATCTTGAGACGTTCGTAGGTTGGTTTTGCCCACGCCTGGGGCCAAGCCTTTGCCGCTAAGACAAGGTTTCAGGTGCTAGGTTTCAGGTTTCAGGTCGAGCTCATCAGGAAGACTTGTGTGGCCCAAGACTGTAAAGTACCTACGAACCTTGTCTAAGGATTTTTTCTGTGAAAGCGATTTTGGTGTTGCACGCCGGGGCGGGTGAGGACGTTACCACTGTGACCTTGCTCGCTCAGACGGTGACGGTACGCCGTGTGGGGTGTCAGGGTGATCTGGTGCGCGCCCGTGAATTGATCGCGGCCCACGATGGTCAGGTTGATGCGATTGCCCTTGAGGGTCTGCCCGCCCGCCTCTATCTGGGCAATGCTAGTCGCGCCTATCCGCCCGGCCAAAGCCTGCTGAGCGCCGCCCACACGACGCCCGTGGTTGATGGCGGCGGCGCACGGGCGATGCTCGAACGCTGGGCCGTGACGATGACTGACCGCGCCCAGCCCGGCATTTTTGGCGCAAAACGGGTGCTGTTGGCTCCGGGGCTTAACCACGAGGGGCTTTCGCACGCCCTGGGCCGCCACGCCGCTGCCCTCCGCTTTGCCGATCCGCTGATCTTCTTTGGCGTCCCGGCGCTGCCTGGGGTTGGCAGCCGCGCCACCTTGGACAGCGCCGCCGGCCCGACGCTCGAACGGTTGCGCGAGACAAGCTTCGACCGTTTGGCTCATCCCGCGCCCCCCGCTGATGCCCGCAACGCCAGTGGCCCCTTCCGGTGGGCCGATGTGATCGCCGGGGATGTCGCTACCATTCGCCGTTGGGCCCCTGCCAATCTCAAACACAAGACCTTGGTGGTTGAATCGGTCAGTACGGCGGATTTGGCCGACCTACGCGCTCGTGGCGTCTCGATTGTCGTTGCCCTCTACGATTCGCTGACTGAAGCTGTGGGCCGCACTCAGATGAGCGCCGCCACGGTTGAAGCCCTGTTGGTGGCTTTGCGCCAAAAGCCTGACGCGCCGCTCAACGAAAATACCTACCTCGATCTGCTGGCCGACCTCCAGTGGATGCCGCAAATTCACTACCTACAACCTGACGAAGTTGGTATCAACCGCTTCGCCTTCGTCATCCACCCGCTGAGTGTGCGTTTCGTTCACAACCATAAGTGGTTCCGCTGGACCCGCTATCTGCCTGACAGTCTCGTCGAGGTCGTGGCGGCTTATTTCCCCCCGATCTACTTGGGTCGCATCAAGGGCGGCGTTTCGCCCACCACCGGCCAGCGCATCGAGGGCCATCTCATCTCTTTGGGCGCGACACCCCGCCAAATGATGCGTCACGGCGAACGCTTCACGTACTGGCGGCTAAATCTGGCGGCCCGCATGGGCGAACGCCTGGGGGCGCGCATTATGGGCCTGGGCGCGTTCACCAGTGTCGTTGGTGACGCCGGAATTACCGTGGCCCACGAGGCCGCCATTGCGATTACCAGCGGCAATAGTCTGACTGTGGCCGCGACCCTTGAGGCCGCCAAGCAGGCGGTGATTAAGATGGGCGCGACCGATTTGGCCCACGGGCGGGCGATGGTCGTCGGGGCCACCGGCTCCATCGGTTCAGTCTGCGCCCGTCTGCTCGCCCAAGCCTTGCACGATGTCGCGCTGGTCTCGATTGAGCCTGAAAAACTCATTGCGCTCAAACGCACGATTGAGGCCGAGACGCCCGGTGCCCAAGTGACCATTGCGACGCGCGCTGAGGATTTGGTTGAGGAGTGTGACCTGATTGTGACCGCGACTTCGGCGTTCGGTCAGCGGGTGATTGACATTAGCCGCTGTAAACCGGGAGCCGTGATCTGTGATGTTGCCCGCCCGCCGGACATTAGCCCCGCCGAAGCCGCGCTACGCCCCGATGTGTTGGTCATCGAAAGTGGCGAGGTGATCATCCCCGGCGTCACCGACATCGGCTACGACATCGGCCTGCCGCCTGGGACTGCCTATGCCTGTTTGGGCGAAACGGCGCTGTTGGCGATGGATGGACGTTTTGAGGATTACACCCTCGGACGGAATATTTCGATTGAGCGAGTCA
>CAIRDL010000829.1 GCA_903877345.1 uncultured Oscillochloris sp.
GGGGTTCCGTTAGAACGTTTTGGGGTTCCGTTAGAACGTTTTGGAGTTCCGTTAGAACGTTTTGGGGTTCCGTTAGAACGTTTTGGGGTTCCGTTAGAACTTTTTGGATGCGCGCATGTGACGGATGCGCGTCCGCATAGGGGGTATCCCCGTCCCCGTAGCGCCCGCATGCGTCGTATACGCCTCCGCGTGTGACTCTAAAATCGAAAAGCCCCGCCCCGTGGCACCGTGCGGCTCCCTCGGCGGAAACGCGGCAACCCGAGCCGCCGGGGCGGTCGCGGGGGCGGTGGGGCGTCCACCAACTTCAGTTGCTCGATGATCACCTGGGCAATCTGGGCGGCCCCATTGCGCGGCACCGCACCCTCAAGGTGGCGCACCGTTGCAGCGTGGCGTTCCGGCTGCTGAAGCTCGCGCACGGCATCCAGAATGCGCTCGTTGGTCGGGCAGAACATCCCGAGGTCGTAGTTCAGCACAAAATCAATATTGCCCAACTCCTGCATGCCCACCGCTTCCGTCACTGCTACGGGTTGCCGCATCACCAAGGCTTCCATCAGCGTGCCGGGGCCGGCTTTAGTGACGACCATATCACTGGCGGCCATTAGGGCTTCCATATTATCCACAAAACGATAGACGTGCGTCGCCGCACCGCGCCGTTCGGTGGTCAAGGCGGCATAGACCGCCTCATTCTTCCCGGTGACGACCAACAACTGGACGGCGGGAAACGCCAACTCCAGTTCGACCACCAACTCGGCCAGGCGCCCGGAACCGACGCCCCCGGCGGTCAGCAGGATGGTGAAGCGGTCGGCAGCCAACCCAAGCGCTTGGCGCGAAGCGGCTTGACTGGCGGTGTAGGCGGCAAACTTCGGGTGAACGGGAAAGCCGGTGCGCTGCAGTTGCGAGGGGTGCATCCCGCGCCGGTGCATCACTTGGTACGCCTCATCGGTGGGCACCAGCGCCAAATCCACACCGGGGTACGTCCACGAAGCGTGCAGACTCACCAAATCGGTGACGCAAGTGATGACGCGGAAGGGCATTCGGCGCACGCGCCGCGCCCAGACCACCAGCCGATGCACGAGCGGGTGGGTCGAGACGACAATGCGCGGGCGACACGCTGCGAGGGTACGCACGAGATTGCGGCGGGCGGTGAGAAAGACCAAGCGAGAAAGCACCTCGACCGTGCGGGTGGTGTTGGTAAGTTGGAAGGTCAAGTCGTAGAGGCGCAGCCAGCGGGTCGAGAGTTGGGCATAATGGTCGGGCGCATCGCGCACCCCAGGAAACGCAGTCAGGCGCAGAATGTCCTCGATAGACCATGTTAGCGCGCCGCCGCTCACTTGATCGAGGGCGGCACTAATAGCGACCGCCGCACTCCGGTGGCCGCCGCCGGTATCCGAAATGGCAAACAGGATGTCGGTGGGCTTGGAGGTCGTCATAGAATGCTTGCCTTTATTGCGTGATCTGTGATGCGTGATCCGTGACTGGGCCGCACGCTGACCGATCACGGATCATAGATCACGCATCACTAATGGTAGCGTTGATGCATGTAATCGTTGATCACCTGTTCGGCAATCGTCACTGCGGCGTGTGGGCGAGCGGCCGCATGGGCGCAGGCGCGCATCTCGGCGAGCAAGTGCGGATGATCAAACAGGCGCTGCACCGTCGCCGGGACAGATTCGCACATCCGCAGTTGCACCCCCGAGCCGGTATAGACCACGAAATCGGCGTTCCATTCCTCTTGGCCGGGGATCGGATCAATGACGATCAACGGGACACCACGGGCCAGCACTTCACTGACAATCAGGCCACCGGCCTTAGTGATAACCAAATCGCTGGCGACAATCAAATCGTCAACATAGTCAACTTGGCTGTGGATACGTAACTGCAGGCGTTGGCTAGATTGGAGGTCAGCCAAACTTTCGAGCAGCGTGAGATTGCGCCCCGCCACCACGACGAGCGTCGCCTCAACTTGGCTCCGCAAGAGCCCTTGGACAATCAAGCGGACGTGGGCATCGTCCACGCCGCCGCCAAAGAGGGTAATCACGCGCCCTTGTGCGGGCAAACTCCGGCGGGCGCGCACCTCGCTGCTATCCTTTGGCTCAGCGATAGCCGGATCAATCGGGATGCCACTGACACTAATCTGGCCTGCCGTGACCCCACGGGCGATCAACTGGTCGCGGGTCTGCTCATCGCCCACAAAATAGCCATCAATCTCGGTATATGTCCAGAACGTATGGGCGGCGTGGTCAGTGATCACACAATAGATCGGCTCGGTAAACTGGGCATTACGCCGATAGCGCACCAGCAACTCCATCGGCAGGAAGTGGGTGCAGAGGATGATTTCGGGTGCGAAGGCGCGCAGCAAATCCTTCAAGCCAGTAGTGCCGATGCTCTCGACCAGCTTGCGGACATTATTGGTAAATTCGGCCAAGTTCGGATCGGAATTGGTCTGGGTATAGAAATAGCCCCAGACAAGGGGTGCCCGGTCGGTGAGTTCGAGGTAGGAGCGGGCGTAGGCAACGCGGAAGAGCCGGGGGGTGTGGTCGAGCACATCCTCGACGCGGACTTCGCCGGGCTGACGGCGGGTGAAGGCCGTAGCAAGGGCTTCGGCGGCCCGCTTGTGGCCGGTACCCACCGAGGCGTGCAGCACCAATACTCGCGGCATGGTCGCTCCTGGACGAAGAGGTGGGGTAGGGGCGGCCCCAACCCGTTGGCTGCATCCTACCATGATTCTTCGGCATGACAGTTGCGTTGACGCCCCGTGAAGCCCGTGCTACAATGGCTCCGCCTTTAATGCAGCCCCGCGAGGCTGTCAAGGAACCCCCAAATGCTGCAATGCCCGCGTTTCCCTACGCACCTACCGTACCCTCTCCGCTGAGGGAGCGGTTTTTTTTTATCTAAGACAAGGTTTCAGGTGCCGGGTGTCAGGTTTCAGGTCAAGCGCATTAGGAAGCCTTGCACTTGCCAAGACTGTAAAGTAAACACGAACCTTATCTAAAGGGGCATGCCTATGTCTGAACGCAAGCAGATTCTGACCGCCGATGAGATTCGCCGCGCCTTGGTGCGGATCGCCCACGAGATTGATGAGCGCAATGGCGGCCTCAGCCAAGTGCTGCTCGTCGGCATCCACAAGCGCGGCATCCCGCTCGCTGAACGTATCGCCGCCGCCATCGCTGACTTCGAGGGTGTCCGCGTGCCCGTCGGTCATCTCGACATTACGCTCTACCGTGACGACCTGCGGCTGCGTGGCCCCGCACCCCTCGTCCACAAGACGGCGATTCAGCACGACTTGGTCGGCAAAGTTGTGGTGCTGGTTGATGATGTGCTCTACACCGGGCGCACGGCACGCGCCGCCCTTGATGCCATTGCTGATTTGGGTCGCCCCGACCGCATCCAGCTTGCCGTTTTGGTGGATCGGGGCCACCGCGAGTTGCCCATCCGCGCCGATTTTGTCGGTAAAAATATCCCCACCGCCCGCACCGAACGGGTCGAGGTACACCTGCGTGAGAGCGATGACACCGATGAGGTGCTGATCGTGCGCTCGCTGCAGGAGGAAGGAACCGCCGATGCTTAGCACTCCGACGCGCAGGCGTCACGCGATTGACCTTGACGATTTTGCGGCTGATGAGCTTGAAGAGATCCTCGAGACAACCGAAAGCATGAAGGAGGTGCTCTCCCGTGAGATTAAGCAGGTGCCAGCCCTGCGCGGGCGCACCGTGGTCAATATGTTCTACGAAGAGAGTACCCGCACGCGCATTAGCTTTGAGTTGGCGGCGCGTGCCCTTTCCGCCAATGTGGTCGCCTTCAGCGCACGGGGCAGCAGTGTCGAGAAGGGCGAGTCGCTGCTTGACACCGTTCGCACGCTTCAGGCGCTTGGGGCCGACATTGTGGTGATCCGCCATAGTCAGGCGGGGACGCCCTATTTGGTCGCGCAACATTTTCGCGGCTCGGTGATCAATGCGGGCGACGGGCGCCACGCTCACCCGACCCAAGCGCTGCTCGACCTTTTCACCATCCGCGAGAAGCTCGGCCAAATCCAGGGGCGCAAGGTGGTGATTGTCGGCGACATCGTCCACAGTCGGGTCGCCCGCTCGAACCTCTGGGGCTTGACGCGCCTCGGGGCCAACGTCACCCTCTGTGCCCCGCCGACGTTGCTCGGCCCGGCGGCTTATTGGACGGGCACATGGCCGCAGGTGACGCTTAGCCACCGGCTTGACGAGGCCATTGAGGGCGCGGATGTTGTCATGGCGCTGCGCTTGCAAAAAGAGCGCATGCAGGCGGGTCTGCTGCCCTCGTTACGTGAGTATAGCCGGGCCTACGCGCTCACCCCCGAACGCCTGGCCCGCCTAGGGCCGCAAACCCTGATTATGCACCCCGGCCCGATGAACGCGGGTGTCGAGATCTGGCCCGAGGTCGCCACCGCGCCCAATGCCGTCATTGAGGCCCAGGTGACGAACGGTGTGGCCGTGCGGATGGCGCTGCTTTACCGGCTGGCTAGTTAAAAAGGACGCTCGCACATGCGCTATCTGATCAAGAATGGCTCGATCGTTGACCCGGCCCGCCGCGTTGCGACCGTGGGCGATGTGCTGGTGACTGATGGCGTGGTCGAGCAAGTCCTTGACTTGACCGACCTCCACCCGGAGCGCAGTCTGGTGGGCGATGACGTGGAGGTGATCAACGCTCGTGGCTCGGTGGTGGCCCCTGGCTTCACCGACCTCCACACGCATTTGCGCGAACCCGGCGAGGAGCACAAAGAGACGCTTGCGACGGGTACGCTTGCCGCCGCCGCAGGCGGTTTTACGACGGTGTGCGCCATGCCGACCACCTATCCGGCGACCGATACGCCAGCGGTGGTGCGGCACGTTCAGCAGTTGGCCGGGCGCGACAGTCGGATTCGCGTCGAGGTGATTGGCGCGCTCACGCAGGGCCGTGAGGGCAAAGCTCTGGCTGATTTGTTTGAACTGGCTGAAGCGGGTTGTCTCGCCTTCAGCGATGGCGGGCGCTCGATTGCCGACGCCGGGCTGATGCGAAACGCCCTGGCCTACGCCTCCGCCGTCGGGCTGCCCGTCATGACCCACTGCGAAGACCCGCGCCTGACGGTGGGCTGGGCGATGCACGAGGGCGTGGTCAGCACGCGCTTGGGGCTGCCGGGCTTCCCGGCGGTCGCCGAGGAGAGCATCATCGCCCGTGATATTGCCCTGGCTGAACTGGTCGGTGCCCACCTACACATTAGTCACGTGAGCACGGCTAAAGGCGTCGCGCTCATTCGGGCCGCCAAAGAGCGGGGTGCCCATCTCACCGCCGAGGTGACGCCCCACCACCTGACGCTGACCGACCGTTGGGTGATGGGTTCATTGGTGCCGCACGAGCAAGTTGAGGCCCCGCCCGCCCGCAAGGGTCGTCGCAATCCGCACCCGGAGCTTGGGCAGCCCTCGTGGCTCAACCCTGCGCTGTTGCCGCCGTATGACCCAAGCACTCGCGTGCGCCCGCCGTTGCGTACCCAGGATGACATTGACGCCTTGATCGAAGGGCTGCGCGACGGGACGATTGACGCGATTGCCTCGGGCCACACGCCGCAGTCGCGGGTGGAGAAAGAGTGCGAGTACGCGTTGGCCGCCCCCGGCATCAGCAGCCTGGAAACCGCCTTGGCCTTGGTCTTAACCTTGGTGCATCGGGGCGAGATGGATCTGGTCAATTTAGTCGCCAAACTCACCGAAGGCCCCGCCCAAGTGCTTGGTCGTTCACCCGCAACGCTGCGTCCCGGCTCGCGGGCCGACCTCGTGATTTTCGACCCCGAGGTGTACTGGACGGTAGACGCGGCCAACTTCGTCTCACGAGGCCACAACACGCCGCTCCAGGGTCAGCGGCTCAAGGGTCAAGTCATGCTCACCATGTCCGGCGGCCAGATTGTCTTCCGCCGGGGTAACTTTGGTCGCGGCCACCGTAGTCAGCCCGCCCCTTCGCGGCTCGAAGGTATTTTCGATGCCGAGTGAGTGGCGTGGCGCGAAACGAGCAACCTCATGGCAGAACTTCAGTCCACCCAGTTGCCCGTTGGGCAACCCCGTTCACCCGCCAAGCTCCGCTGGAGTCTCGTCCTCATCGCCGTCCTGCTGATTAGCACCACGCTGCTGTGGAACGGGCCGCGCAGCGTGGGCGGCTTCCTCGCTAGGCTTGGCGTTGACCCGCGAGGCGTTGGCCTGGCGACCGCGCCGACGCCCGCCGCTGTGCTGAACCAGGCCGAGGGCAGTCTTGCGGTCTTTTTCACGACGCCCGAACTGGTTTACCCCGATGTGCCCCGCGACCGGCTGCCGCCTTCACCCGAACAAGCCATCTTGGCTGATCTGGCGACCGCCACTCGCAGCATCGAACTGGTGAGTTTCGAGTACAACCTCGTCAGCATCGCCGAAGCTTTGGCCCGCGCCAGCGCACGCGGGGTGGTCGTGCGGCTGGCCCTTGACCGCGAGAGCCTCGGCAATCCGGCGATGGCGAAATGGGCGGGCATGGTCGAGGATGCGGGCGCTACCATCAGTTGGGAAACCAGCGACGCCTTTATGCACAGCAAATTCATCATCGTAGATAACCGGTTGGTCTGGATGGGTTCGTGGAACGCGACCACCAACGACACCTACCGCAACAACAACAATCTGCTCCGCATCACCGTACCCGCTTTGGTCAAAAACTACGCCGCCGAGTTTGCGCGCATGGCCGGGGGTACGTTTGGCACCAGCAAAAGCGGGGCCACGCCTGCCCCGTTGGTGCGGTTGGCGAACGTGACGGTGGCGAACTACTTTTCGCCGCGTGAGCCGGTGCAGGCGCGGGTGGTGGACTGGGTGCAACGGGCGCGATCAAGCGTGGAGGTACTGGCCTTCTCGTTTACCGCCGATGAACTTGGCGACGCCCTGATCGCCCGCCATGCGGCCGGCGTGCCGGTGCGAGTCGTCTTCGAGGCGCGCAACGCGACCGGCGTCGGCTCGGAGTTTGGCCGTCTGCAACAGCAGGGCGTTACAGTGCTGAAAGACGGCAACTGCTACACGATGCACCACAAAGTCATCATCATTGATCGGCGCGTGGTGATCACCGGGTCGTACAACTTCACCGCCCGGGCGGAAGGCGTCAACGACGAAAACACCCTGGTGATCGAAAATCCCGCCCTTGCCCAAGCCTATCTGGCGGAGTTCGAGCGGGTCTACGCGCAGGCCCAAAACCCGCCGCGTTGTCAGGATTAGGGTAGGGCTTGAGCAAAATGCGCGACCTCCATCATGCGTTCGGCTACGGCAACCTGCGGCGGCAGGCTGGTGATCCCAGAGCGCACCTCACCCGTGGCGGTACCCTGCTCGGTCACCCGCCGTTCGAGCCGAAACATTTGGTCGAGCTAGGGCCAATGCGCGTCGTCGTGGAGCATCCGGCTCACCGTGATCGGGCGCTCCTCCAGGCGACCGTGTCCTTTCTCCACCGTCGTCGCGCTGGTGAAGTCGGTGCCGGGGTCAGACTACCCCGGCGCGAGGGGCCATACCCTTACCCAAAACATTCTTTCTCGGTCGAGAAGCATAC
>CAIRDL010000830.1 GCA_903877345.1 uncultured Oscillochloris sp.
GCCTCCTCCAAGGCTTGTTCGTGGCTTGAATGCGCCGAGCGTGCCAGACTGCACCTCTGGGGACTTCAGATTAGGGAAGCGGATCTTTTCAATAGTTCAGTCGTGACCCGTGCCGCGTGATCCGTGATCGGTCACGGCACGGCCTCGTCACGGATCACGCAGCACGGGTCAAGCGGTGACGAGACGTTTTCATTTTTCCGCTTCCCTTACAGATTTTAGATTGCAGTAGAGACGCAACATCTTGCGTCTCTACCCCTATACTTGCCCTGACACCCAACACCTGACCTACGTCGGATCTTGCTCGAGACGCACCAAGATTCGGTCGAGTTCAGCGAGCGTGTGGGCCAGCCCGGCGGGGGTCATGAGGCGCGAACCGCCGGTGGCGAGGGCTGCACTGACCGAGTGCATATCATCGCCCGCCGCCGCGATGCTGTCGAGATCGCGCCCGATGCGCTGGTTGCTGATGCGGATCCCGTGGTGCTCCATCATCTCTTCATAATACATGTAGTGTTCATTCAAATGGCCTGCCACCGTCTCGTAGCCGTGACGAGCGATGGTCATACGGGTGCGATAGCGCATCGTATTGTCGCCAAACATCACACTATCTTTGCGCGAGGGTTCGATCAGCACAATGTCAACCTCGGGATGGCGGCGGCGCACCTGCTTCATGTGATAGTGCAGGCCCGCGTGGATGAAGGTACGAAAGACTTGGTTGCCAATGTGTTGAATGCCCTCGTCGCCAATGCTGCGACCGGGCGCATGACCGTGATTATCAAAAGGCACCATCGGGTTGATGCAGACAATCAGTTCGGCCCCGGCTTCAATCGCGACATCAAGGCTGGCCGTCCCACGGATGCCCCCGTCAATATAGTCGCGGTTGCCGATCCGCACGGGACGGTAGAAGAGCGGGATGGCAGCGGAAGCGCAAACCGCCTTCGAGATGGGGATGTCCTGTAAAGGTGGCCGCCCGAAAATGGCCCGCTCACCATTGTTGAGGTCGGTTGCAACAATGGCGAGGTTGTGGGGCAAATCGCGAAAGTTATTGGAGCGCCCCGGCGTCGTCAGGGCGGCGCGCAGGTAGGTGTCAAGGCCAATGGTGTCGTAAAGCCCAGTGGGAAACCCAACCGTGAGCGCCTCGAACAGATCAAGGAAGGAAAAATTGCTCCCTTCACTGAACATGCGACGGGAAACTTCGGCGAGCGCGGTAGGCAACCGCTTGGCCCGCGCCAGCATATTGGCCGGATTCAGTGCATAGAGGTGTTGCGGCGCGAGTTGGTCAATGCCGAGGATTGAGCTGTCGAGTACCGAAAGCAGCGTGCGGGGCGAGATGTTGTTCGCCAGACACGCGGATATCAGGCCACCGGCGCTCGTGCCAACGTAAATGTCGAACTCATTGACAGAAAGTTGGTCAAGAAGCTGATCGATGGCGCACAAGGCCCCGATCTCGTAGGCTGCCCCGGCAACCCCGCCTCCCGCCAATACAAGGGCAGTTTTGCTACGCTGCATAGAGGCCCCGTCTTCTCCATATAAGGCCGGTCAGAGGCTCCTACTCGCACCGGCCCGGCGCATTACTGTTGGTCGCGCTGCCTGAGTAGTTGTTCGACGGTGGCGGAAAGGGCGTCAACTTGGGCATGGAGCTTCACGACATCGTTGCGGCTCAGGACTTCGTTGGTAGACAGTGGCTGAGCCGGGCTGGGGCCGAAATCATGCTGGGTAAGTAACTGGTGCCAACGCTTGCTCTCTTCGGCGCTTAGCGCACCGGCGGTAATGAGCATATCAATGCGCCGCTCAATCTCGGCGGTGATGAGGTCGGCACCGCCAATGGACGTGACCAGGGTGCGGCGCAGATTGGTGATCGTGTCGCCACCGATTTGGATCAGGCCCGTCAACAGTTGGGTCGGCAATTGGGGGCTACTGCGCCCACGCACGGCAAGCACCACTTGGGTCAGAATGCTCGACGTAATATCTTCGCCCGACTCGTTGTCAAAGACCTGCACCGCCTCACCCTCTTGCACCAGCCGCGCAATCCCATCAAGGGTGATGTATTGCTTCTGGTTGGTGTGGTAGAGCTTACGGTTCGCGTATTTTTTTATGAGCTGCATAAATCTTAGATCTTTAACACTGCGGTAGGGGCATTATAACACGCTGTGTCAAAAGATGACCGGCCAAAAAGGGCGAGCGTTCCCCACGCGCCGCGCTGTTGATTGGCTTCCCAAGCTACCTTCCGCTATAGAGCGATCCTCTTGGAATCGTGAGAAGGAGTCAAGGCTTTAGCCGGCTGAAGCCTTGACTCCTCCTCACAACCTAGATAGGACTGCTATAGTACAGGCCAAACACCGCCCACGCTCTCATGTCTTGGTGCAATCTATGGCACGCCAAACCCTCACGCCGCTCGTCATTCTGGCTTTGCTTGTTTTGCGTTGGGCCAGCCTTGCGCCACCTGGGGCTACGGCCCAACAACCCCCACCGACCGAGCGCTACATCGTCGCGTTGGCCGACCCCGCGCTCCCATTGCTGCCTGCTGCCACCAGACTTGAGCGCGTCGCGACGGCGCAAAGGGGCGCACTCGCCGCGATTGCCGCCACCATTGGGCAATCTGTTGCGCCCGCCTATGTCTATCGGCATGCTTTCAACGGCTTCGCCCTTACGCTCACGCCGACCCAAGCCGCCCAAGTCGCTACCCTGCCCGGTGTCGTCGCCGTGCAACGCGAGTGGTTTGAGACCCTTCAGACCGACACGAGTCCCGCTTTCATTGGGGCTGCGCAGGCCGATTCGCGCCCCGCTTTGTTTGCCGCCCAACTCACCGGCGACCAACTGCTCCCGCCGGTGCTGACGACGGCGACGGGTCATGCCGTCGCGCACTACGACGCCGCAACCCAGACCCTCAGGTTCCAAATTTTCTACACGGGTTTGTCCAGTCCGCCAACGGCGGCGCTCATTCGCCACGGTACTTCCGCTGAAACTGGGGCCGTTGTGCTTGATGTGACCGCGACCGCCGTGAGTACGACGACCACGACGGGCGGATACGTCGGCTCGGTCGTGCTTCCGCCCACCACCGAGGCGGAACTTTTCGCCGCGCTGCTCTCGATCACCCTCACGACGGTTGATGCGCCGTTGGGTGAGTTGCGCGGCCAACTCCGCCCTAGTCGCGGCGAGGGCGTGGTGATTGGCGTACTCGACACGGGCATTGATCCCACACACCCGTCCTTTCAAGATCCCGGCCCTAGCGATGGCTACGTCTACACCAACCCTCGCGGCGCAGGCAATTACTTGGGTGTGTGCAATCCGAATGCGGGCGACGGACGCTATGATCCGACGTTCCCTTGTAATGCGAAGCTGATTGGAGCATATACCTTTGAAACGACGAGCGCGGTGCCAGACCCGCAGGGCCGTCCGAGCCCCCGCGATAACCACGGGCACGGAAGTCACGTCGCAGGCACTGCCGCCGGGAATGTTGTAGTCGGTGCGACCCTCGCTGAGGTTCCGTTGGCTACGCTGGCAGGCATCGCGCCACACGCCAACCTGATTAGCTAC
>CAIRDL010000831.1 GCA_903877345.1 uncultured Oscillochloris sp.
CGGTCAACCTGTTTGACACCGCTGCGGGGCTGCTTGGGACCCAGAAGCGCAAGCCTGAGTAGGGTTTGCAGATGCCTGGTTTCAGGTTTCAGATCAAGCGCAGCAGAACGCCTTGCGTGTACGCAAACGGGAAAGCACCCACGGGCCTTGGCTTGGACATGTTTCAGAATCGACAGGTTCAGCTTGACCGTTTAGACAGGTATGGCGGGGGGTAGAGACGCAAGATATTGCGTCTCTACCCCTTCGGGGCCGCCGGCATGGTTCAGAATCGACCGGTTCAGCTTGACCGTTTACTATGGCAGACGACGCGACGAACGGGAAATTGGGTGCTGCCTTCGACAAGCTCAGGCAGCGTTCGCGCCCGCAGCGTTCGCGTTGGCTGAGCTTGTCGAAGCCAGCGCGGATACTGCCCCACCCACCGTGCTCACCCTAGCGGCGCAAGGCCCAAACGGTCAAGTTGGTTTGAAACATGTCTTAGGCATGTTTTCAAACCAGCTTGACCATTTGGGCAAATGCAGCGCGTCCTGTTGCGGTAAATCTACAATCTGCCATCTGCACCATGTCCTAGCCCACGCATGGCAACCCCCAGTCCCAAGGTGCCCCAGAAGAGTGCGACCATGTGACTAAATTCAATATTGAAAAAATAGTGGTCGGCCAGACCGACGGCTAAGGCGGCGACGATCCCGGCTTGACAGCCGAGGACCCAACTGGCTCGTTCTTCGTCTAGGGTTTTGAGGGCGTGCAGCGTCTCTACGAACCACGCGGCGACGATGCCCAGGAAGGCGGTTAGCCCGCTGAGGCCGACCCGCTGCCCGATGGCGAGGTAGATGCTGCTCACACCCGCCGTGAGGTCAAGGTCGGGCGCTGCGCCAAAGCCGATGCCAAAGGCGGGGTAGCGCTGAATAATCGCCAGGGCGTTCTGAAACTCGGCGAGGCGCATCTGTTGGGCTTGATCCGCAAATTGCACCCCGCTGACCACCCGCGTCACGAACGAGCCGGCGAAGCCGAAACCTACCAGCAGCAGCGCGCCCACCACACCCGCGCCGAGCATCACCCACCACAGGCGGCGGTAACGGACGGTCGCGAGGTAGGCGGCGGCAATCACGAGGCCAAAAAGCGCAGCCCGCGAAAAGGTGAGCAGCAAGGCGAGAGTCATCACCGCAACGCTTCCGCCGAGCAACCAACGGGGCCAGCAAGGGCGGCGGGCGACCAGTTGTGCGGCGGCGAGGGCCACCACGAGGGCGAGCATTCCGCCGAAGCTGTTGGGGTCTACCGCCAGCCCGATGGCCCGTTCGAGGCCGCTGGGGTCATCTTCGACATAGCGCAGCACGCGCCCCGCTGTGGGATAACCGATGCGCCCCAGATTCACCAACAGGCTCAGGGCTAGTTGGTCGTTGAGCGCCCAAAGGATGAGCCCCGCCAACGCTGCAAGGCTTCCGCTGAGGATGAGGCCGCGCAGGACGAGGCGGGCTTGGGCGCGGGTGCGGACACAGTTGACGACGCTGAAGTAGAGCAGCACTCCCAAGACAAACTTCGTATAGTTGTGCAGGGTCGTTGCGTCAGGCAGCCCACCGGCCCCCAGAATTAGTGCGAAGAGCGTCAGGCCGAGAAAGCCGAGGATGGGCAAGCTCAGGGCAGAACCCCGCAGGTCGTAGGCGTCTGAGCGGGCGAGCAGGCGCAATCCCCAAACTCCGGTGAGCGCCACCAGTCCCAGGGTGAGGAAGTTGGGCGTGATGACAGCTTTGAAGGGCAAAGTGCCAAAGGGCAGCAGGATGCTAAGGGCAAAGACGCTGAGCAGGCCAAGTTCGGTGGAGGTGAGGAGGGCGAGGCTGATGCTGAGGGCGAAGAGGCCAGCGAGGGCGTAGAGCGGCCCAAACGCGGTGGCCCCGCCGACGATCCCGCCAAGGGCTAAGGCGAGGGCGGCGGCAACGACCGGCGAGCGCGTCAGAACGTTACGGCGTGGCATCAGGTGCATAGAAAGGTAGTAGCGCATGAGGAACGCTGTCACCCTGAGCGAAGCGAAGGGTCCCGGTCGGGGTTCTTCGCTTCGCTCAGAATGACAAGACACCTCACAACGTTCCTTCTGCGGTATTGCATA
>CAIRDL010000832.1 GCA_903877345.1 uncultured Oscillochloris sp.
CACCGTGGCAGCAGCAGGCAGCACGGGGGTTTGGGGCAAATAGGCGAGGTGGATGCCGTTCGCGGTGGTGACGCGCCCGGTGTCAGGGGGTTCGAGGCCCGCGATGACGCGCAGGAGCGTGGTTTTGCCGCTACCGTTGACGCCGATGAGACCGAGACGTTCGCCCTTGAGCATCCCGAAGCTGATCTCGCGGAAAAGCGGGCGTGGGCCGTACTGCTTGCTAATGGACTCGACGGAGAGGATGGTCATAGCGGCCGGTATTCCCTGTATCATGGCGGCGAAGCCTAATCCTACCACACCTACTTGGGAGGCCCTATGGCGCTGACGCAAGCGTTGACCGGGGTGCATGTGCTCGAAGTGGCGACCTATCTGCCGGGGCCGGCGTGTACGCAGATCTTGGCGGGGTTGGGGGCGCGAGTGACGAAAGTGTCGCGGCTTGGCGGCGACCCGTTGCGCGAATTAGTGCCGTTGGATGCGACCTACGACCTGTTCAATGTGGGCAAGACGGAGTTGGAACTAGACTTGAAGGCACCGGAAGGGGCGGCGGCGCTGCGCGAACTGGCGGGCAGCGCCGATGTGTTGGTGGATGGGCTACGACCGGGGGCATTGGCGCGGATGGGGTTGGGAGCGACGGCGTTGCGGGCGGCGCGTCCGCAACTGATTTATTGTGCGCTGAGCGCCTTTGGGATGGAAGGCGCAGCGAGTGGGCGGGCGGGGCACGATCTGAACTTCGTGGCGCTGGCGGGGTTGCTGGCGACGACGACCGTGGGCGGCGAGCCAGCGCTGCCGGGGACGCAACTGGCGGACTTGGTGAGTGGCCTGACGGCAGCGACGAGCATTCTGGCGGCGCTGTTGGAGCGGGCACGGAGCGGCGTAGGCTGTACGCTGGATGCGCCGATGCTTGGGGCAGCCCGTTGGCTGATGGCCCCGTGGTACGCGGTTGAGCAGGCGCGTCCTGGCGTGCGCTTGCTGACGGGTGAGCGGGCTTATTACCGGACGTATCGCACCGCTGATGGGCGGCACCTAGCGGTGGCGGCGCTGGAGCCACATTTTTGGGCGCGGTTTTGTGAGGCGCTTGGGCGACCAGAGTTAGGGCCGCGTCAGCACGAGGCCGACCAGGGCGCACTGGCTGAGGAAGTGGCGGCGGTGGTAGCCCAGCGCAGCTTGGCGGCGTGGCGCAGGGTAGTTGACGACCTAGACGCCTGTGTGACGCCGGTGCTGACGGTTGAGGAAGCGGCGGGCGCGGGAGCGGTGAGTATGGGGTTGCCGGTGCGGGACGCGGGATGAAGGGATGCGCCCTTCGTCTTGCACAGTTTTCCTGTGCGTAGGCTCACGGGATTTGCGGGCGGGCAAATGAAGGAGGCGGCATTACAGTCGCCTCCTTTACATTTTTGCTTTACCCTGTCCAAGAACAAAGGCACAGAGAATGCACAGATTGGGCGTTGCCATCTGCGCCGGATTCACGTATAGTTATAGATAGAACATTGCCCAATTGTGTAACGAGGGCGATGCAGGGGCCGGTCTGACTGACCGTTGGGGCTACCTGGTCGCCTTGACCTTGCCCGCCTGTTCGCCAGCCCAGCGCCCAACACCGTTGTCTGGACGCTGCAAGCCGAGTTGAAGGAGCGCCGCGTGTCGCTGAACTCCGTGCCCGCATTCGCGCTTGGCACCGCCGGGAAGCTTAGCGCGCAGCCCCTGCCCGCCGAGGAGCAACTCGCCCTCCTGCTGCATCTAACCGACCTAGCGCCCTACGGCGGGGCCGATGAGTGGCCGCCACACCCGCCCCAAGCTACGACAGCAGCCTACGCCGAGTGCGACCGGATCATTCGCCAGCACTCGAAGAGCTTCTATTTCAGTTCGCAGTTTTTGGCTCCCGAGACGCGCCGGGCCGTGCGCGCCCTGTACGCCTTTTGTCGGGCCTCGGATGATACGGTGGATACGGCGACGAGCGACCCGGCCCGCGCCTTGGCCGCTTGGGTGCAACAGGTGCGGGCCGTCCGCCCCGCGCCGCATAACCCGGTGTTGGTCGCTTGGCACGACACCTGCACGCGCTACAATCTCGCGCCAAACCTCGTCAACGAACTGCTCGCAGGGATGGCGATGGATTTGAGTATCCAGCGCTATGCCACTTTTGCTGATCTGTGGCTCTACTGCTACCGCGCCGCCTCGGTGGTGGGGCTGTTGGTGATGGGGATTACGGGGCACGCGCCGGGGGCTGAACCCTACGCGATTAAACTCGGCGTGGCCCTGCAACTCACGAATATCCTGCGTGATGTCGGTGATGATGTGCGACGTGGGCGGGTGTATCTGCCCGAAGAAGATCTGGCGCGCTTTGGTCTCACCGCCGATGATATTCTGGCGGGCGTTTACGATGAGCGCTTCAAGGCGTTGATGCGCTTTGAAATTGCGCGGGCGCACCAACTCTATGCCGAGAGTTGGCCGGGGATTGGGCTGATGCCGCCGGAGAGTCGTCTCGCGGTGGCTGCCGCGAGTCAAGTCTATCGTGGCATCCTTGACCAGATTGCGGCCAACGACTACGACAGCTACACCCGTCGCGCCTATCTGCGGTGGCGTGACAAACTGGCGCTGCTGCCGCGCCTCTGGTGGGAGGTGCGGAAGTTCTGAGGCGTTCAGACGCGGTGCAGCACGTAGATGCGGGGGAAGAGCCCGCCGAGATCAACCCGAAGCGCCTGTTCGAGTCGCCAATCTGGCATGGCGGCGAGCAGGCGCTCTATCATGCGTACCTCGTGTGAGAGCAGCACACAACGGCCACCGGGTCGTGCCACGCGGGCCGCTTCGGCCAAAAGGGCCGGGTAGAGCGCCACGTTCGTCTCGTGGGAGCCGACCAAGTGGCCGAAGGGCAAATCACATGTGAGTACATCCACACTGGCGTCAGGCAGCGGCAGCTTGCGGGCGTCCCAGTCGGTCACCTCGCAGCGCTCCGTCATTGCGGCGGCAGCGAGATTGGCGTGAGTGCAGGCCAGAGCCGTGGTGCTGGTGTCGCAGCCGATGGCCCGCCGGGTCGGCCCAAGCAGCAACCGCTCGACCAACAGTGTGCCGGAGCCACAGCCAAGGTTCAGGTAGACATCCTGGGCGGTCGGCGTGGTCAGCACGGCCATTGCGTGGGCGACGGGGCCGTTGAGTGCGCCCTCAAGGTTGCAGACGCGCCAAGCTCGCGTTGCCAAAGGCCGGGGCGAGAGCCGCACGAGCAAATCCCAACCTGTGCCGCCAGCGCTCCGACGGAGGCGCAGCAGAAGGTCGCCATCTTCCTCGCCCAAAACCAACCCCAGACGGGCTGCCAGTTCGGTTTTCAAGCGGGTTAGCACCGACGAATCGGCACCCGCCGCACTTAGAAAAAGCGTGCGAAAGGTGTCTGGTGGATGCAGCTGCAGCGCGGTTTCAACCAGCGCCAAAGCGGCCCGGAAGGGTTCATCGCCGAGGAGGGCTTTGGGGCGCGGTATCGCGAAGGCGCGCACCAAGTAGACGGAGGTGGCTGCGCGCAGGCCCAACAGCCCGCGCAACGCACCACTGTAGCGCAGCGCCACGACTCCGCTAGCCGAGGATGGCGCTAGGCGGACATGTTGCCCAAGGCGGGCGAGTTCAGCTTGGGCCAGTGGTTCTAGCCCGGCGGGGACGACGACCTCGATTTGGTGGCTTGGTGGTTGCATGATTTTAGATTTCGGACAGGGTTCGCAGATACTTGACCGTTTAGTACTACATTCTTCCTGCGGCCACAGAAAGGCACAGAAGCGCACAGAAAACTATACTTCTGTGGGCTTCTGTGGGTTTCTGGAGAAGCGGAAGCATTAAACCATCCCGTCTGATCCGTGCTGCGTGATCCGTGATCGGCCAGGGTGCGGCCCGGTCACGGATCACGCAGCACGGATCATTGGCACGCCCTGGATGCTTAAAAAATTTCCGTGTCCCCTATGGCAAAATCTCGTTGTCGCATTAGGCAACTGTAGGGCGTTCTGTTGCGGCAAATCTAAAATCTGCCCCTATCCCGGCTGCCACAGGGTAATCGCCCCATCGCCGCCGCCCGAGGCCAACAGGTCGCCCGTCGGGCTGAAGACAATCCGCAAGACCCCGCTGTTGTGGCCCGTCAACACCTGGCAGAGCGTCCCGTCTGTGGCCCGCCACAGCCTGATGCTGCCGTCTACCCCGCCCGAAGCTACCACCAGCCCATCAGGGTGCATCGCCACGCTGCGCACGGCGTTCTGATGGCCCCGTAGCTCGTGACGCAACGCACCGCTCG
>CAIRDL010000833.1 GCA_903877345.1 uncultured Oscillochloris sp.
CTTCGGTCAGTGCCTATGCGCGAGCCAGTCTCTCTGAGGAGTTGCTTGAGTATGTGCTGCAGCCGCCGCTTGCGGGAATTTTCTACTGGACGCCCGAACAGACCTCGCGGGCGCTTTTGCTGATTGCGCTCTGGGCGGGGCTGCGCCAACTGAGCGGTCTGCGGCTCTTCACCCTCCGTGGCGGGCTTGGTCAACTTGCGGCGGCCCTCGCCAAAGGGCTTGCGCCACTGCTCCACACTGAGGTGCTGACCGTCACGCCCCGCGCCGAGGGCGGCTACCGCGTGCAGGCGCATCGTGGTGGCGAGGCGTTGATGTTCGCTGCTGATGGAGTGGTGGTGGCGACGACTGCCACGGCGGTGCCGCAGCTGTTGCCCTGGCTTGACCACGAACGGCGAGCCTTTTTCACAGCGGTGGCCTATTCCGCCACGGTGAATCTGGCCGTGGGTACGGTTGGCCGTCTGCCGCAGAGCATCTACGGCCTCCTTTTTCCCCGCCGCGAAACGCCGTTTCTCGCGTCGGCCACCGTGCAAACGGCCAAAGACCCCTCGTTCGCCCCGCCGGGTCGTGACGCCATTTGTCTGCACCTTAGCGGCCCGGCAACGGTGGCGCTGCGTCAGTACGACGATGCAACGCTGGCCCGCCTGATGCTCGCCGACCTGCGCCGCCTCGTGCCTGCCTACGACCCGGTGCCGATGCTGCGTTTCCAGCGCCTCGACCGTTGCTTCGAGGCGCTGCCGTACTTCGATGTGGGCCACTTTGGCCGACTTGCCCATTTCGCCCGTGGCAACATTGAGCCTGACCGGCTTGTTTTTGCTGGGGATTACCTCGGCGGCCCCTTTGTGGAGGGCGCGATCCTCAGCGGAGAACAGGCTGCCACTCGGCTTTTGGCCCGGCTGAAACGGTAAGCCAAGGGGGCAGGAGTCAGGTCGAGCGCATCAGAACGCCTTGCGCCAGCCAAGACGGTAAAGTAGCCTGAAACCTTGTCGCCTAAGGCATGGTTTCAGGCTACTTTACAGTTTGGGCAAATGCACCGCGTCCTGCTGCGGCAAATCTGCAATCTGCCTAACGCCGCCTACGGAGCCAGCAAAAACTCGCGCACCAAGCGGTTGAAGGCGGCGGGATGCTCATCCTGCACCAGCATTGAGGCGCGATCAATCACCTGGAGTCGGGCCATAGGATTCGCGGCAAGAAAAGCGTCGGCGGAACGTACCGGCGTTGTGGTGGCCTGCTGTCCCCAGACTAAGAGCACGGGCTGGCGCAAGGTGGGAAAGCTGGCCCGAATGTCGCAGTTGAGCAGGCCCGTCAGAAAGCAGATCGGCGCGTAAAAAGCCCCCGGTTGGCGGCTCGTCATGTGGAAACTTGCCACCGTCGCAGCGTCCATCGCCTGCGGGGCGTGGTAGGCTTGGCGACCAAGAAAGAGCCGAATGCTGCGAGGCGTGGTGAGCAGGTGGAAAATGGCCCGGCCCACCGGCCCGCGCAACATGCGGTAGATTGCCCATCCCACCAATCCGGTGGACTGAGTGAGCAAGCCCATGCCGGTCGGACAGACGAGGGTCAGTTTGTTCACCCGTGCGGGCCAACGGGCGGTAGCTTCGACCGCATACGCCGCCCCGAGGGAACTGGCAATCACGTCGGTGGGTTCGCCAATATGCTCAAGCACAGCCCCAATCTGGGCAATGTAATCCTCCGGGCGATACCGGCGCTCCGGACGGTCGCTATTGCCATAGCCAAGGAAGTCAAGGGCGTGGATCGCGAAGTCGGCCCCGAGGCCGATGAAGGGGCCGCGCATCTCGAAGGCGGAGGCAGCGGCGTTGATACTGTGAATCAGCAGGACGGGGCGACCGGCCCCGGAGCGGTACAAGGCCAACTGATGCCCATGCCAGTTGAGGTAGCTTGGGGCAACGGGGAGGAGTGGGAGCGGCTTTTCCATGTGTCTAAACCTTGGCCCCGCCAGTTTGTGGCGGTGCCGATACGGGCGCAGTTGGTGCGCCTTGATGCTTGAGGAGGGAGCAGGTCAGCGACGAAGGAACCTACCTCTGGTCTTTCAACACCTTTGCCAAAACTGAGTGGGAACAAGCGTGGCTTTTGTGGTACCGTTGCGTGGTTGAGAAATCGACAACGAAAGAACCACAAAAGCCGTGGGAACCATTCTACCACTGCTGCTCAGTTGCCTCTCGCGTACCATCCAGCGCTTCTTTTCCCGCATCTTTGGCAAACCCGTGCCGGGGGGCTTGCTGTTCGCCCTCGCCCTGGTCAGTTGCAGCGAACGGCAAACATTCCCCGTGCAAATTGAGCAGATGGTGCGGGAGCCGATCAGCAGCATCCATATTCCCGGGTGCCACGTAAAGTCTTGCAGAAGCTGGTACCATAGAAGCAGGTATCGCGGCCTACCGGAGCTATCCCCAATGAGCCGTCCCATCAACGAGCAGACGTGGCATCGCCTGACTGAAGAAATGATGACGGGCATGCGCGAATGGCGTATCCAACATCCCAAAGCTATGCTCCGCGAGATGGAGGACGAACTCGATGCACGGTGGGTGCGGGTGCGTGCCCGCATGCTGGAAGACATGGCGCTGGCAAGTGTGGCAGCATCGTGGGCCAGCACCCCGTCCATGCTGACAGAGATCCGTGGCGGAGCCGGCGTGGCGGCGGCGGGCGGGGTATGCGTTGCCTCCGCCTGCGCAATCACGGCGTCCGCATGGGCACGGAGTACGTCCCCCAGATCCTCCGTTGCGGCCCGCGCACGGTTGGGGCAGACCTCGACCAGACAGCGGCGTGCCAAGACCTCCGTAGCCTGCGCAAAGGAGTCCTGGGTGGCCCCCAGAAGCGCCAGCAGTTCGGTCAATCCGGCACTCAGACCGCCCGCCGCGACCTGAAGCTGTGCATCAAGCGGAGCCTGACCCTGGCGACAGGCAGCACAGGCATAGTAGGCACGGGTGATGGTCATCGTGCCCAAGACGGTGGTCACGGTCGCGGGACGCATGCGCACATAGCGTGCGGTTGCGCCACAGGGACAGGCGACAGCGGGCGCTGGTCGCGATGGTGCAGCCAGTTGGCACAGCCCTGCCAGCATCGTCTGGCCCAGGTCGTGAAGCACCCGCACCAGCTGTTCCTCGATCTCCTGCAACGGACGCGCCTCCGCCTGCACCCAATCGCTCAAGGTGCGGGCAAGGGCGGCCATACGCTCCGTCATCATGGTCACGAACGTCTCCGGTGTCTGGGCGGCTATGGTACGATCCGACATGCCTTCCTCCGCTGCTCAGTGGTTGCTGCTAACCTCCACTGTATCAGCATCGGAGGAGGCCCGTTCAAAGTCTCTGACAACTCATGCCTGCACCCGCCCCACACCCAGCTATTTCTGTAAGGAAACGCTGCGTGGTATACTAAGCCCCGTTTTGGTGCGCTGACTAGGCGGGCAGGCAGCCCATTGAATGGAGAGACCAATGGCGACAGGCAACGCTCTGAAGGGGCGGCTGCGCGAGGCCCGCCGCTGGTTTGATCGCCACCCCACGATTCTGCGCTGGCTGCGCGTTTTCCGTCTCGGCCTCTTCCAGTTCGGTATGGGCATTTCGCTTGCGCCCATCACCGGCACCCTCAACCGTGTCCTAATTGACGAACTGCGCATCCCGGCAGTGGCCGTCGGTTTCCTGATCGCCATTCACTACTTCGTCTCGCCCGCCCGCGCCCTCATCGGCTTCCGCTCCGATGTGGCCCGCGCCGCCGGCGTTTGGCGCACACCCTACCTTGTCTTCGGGGCCATTCTCACCTACGGTGGTCTCGCCACGGCTCCTTTCTCCCTCATTCTGCTGAGCGGCGAGGGTGCCCTTGCGTTCCCCGTGGCCCTGGCAATCTGTGCGCTGATCTTTCTCGCCTATGGCATCGGCGTCAATATTGTCGAGACGATCTACCTCGCGACGGTCAGCGACATCACTCCGGCCCAAGATCGCGGGCGCGTCCTCGGCGTCCTCTGGATTATGCTCGTCCTGGGTACCATCATGAGTTCCGTTCTGATGGGCCAACTCCTCACAACCTACAGCCACTACCGCCTCATTCAGATTATGCAGGGCTCGGCGGTCATTTTCATCGCCCTGACCTTCATGGCGATGTACGGCCAAGAACGGTTGAAGCCTAACGGCGAGCTCGAGGATGTCGCAGATCCCATCACCGTTCGCGAAAGCCTCGGTCACTCGCTGCGCCTCCTCGCGGCCCAAGTGCCCCTGCGCAACCTCTTCAGCGTGCTCTTCCTTGCCACCCTCGGCTTTGCCACCCACGATGTGCTGCTCGAACCTTACGGCGGCCAAGTGCTCGGCATGAGCGTCACCGAGACGACTGGACTGACCGCGCTGTGGGGCGTGGGCATGCTTGGCGGTATCGCGCTCGCCGCCGTGCTCCTCTGGCGTGGGCGCTCACCAGTGCTAATGATCAGCCTGGGATGCCTCCTCGGCGTCGCAGGCTTCCTAACCGTCACCCTGGCAAGCGATGCCACTCTGGTCAGCCCGTTCCGTGGCGGCGTGGCCCTGATTGGGGCGGGCCGTGGGCTCTTTATCGTCGGTGCCCTCGCCCTCGTGATGGGCCTCGTTGACCGCAACCACGCAGGTCTCTTTATCGGGCTTTGGGGCATCACGCAGGCGCTCGCGCAGGGTTTCAGCACCATCGGCGGTGGACTGGCCCGCGACCTGATTCAACAGGCCACCGGCAACGTCGCCCTCGGCTACACTGCCGTCTACGCCGCCGCCCTCACCCTCCTGCTCATCGCCACCGGGCTGTTGCTCGCCCTCCGCCTGGGGCGTAGCCTCCGCACTGGCGAGGTGCGCAGCCCTTGGACGGGGCTTGACCAGGTGAATGCCGATCAGATTATCTTCTAAGATATGGCTCCGAAAGGTGTAGAGACGCACGCTATTGCGTCTCTTCACCCCTTCTAAATGGAAATCAGCTACACCAGTTTTGTCGGCCCCCTCGGTTGGGTGCTGTTTGCTACCACCGAACGTGGCTTAGGCTTCGTGGGTTTGGGTGATGTTGAAAACACCCTCGCAGTGGATCTGGCAGCAGTTTTTCCCCAGGCGGCGTTGCATCGGGAGGTGAGTGCGCTCGTTGCGGTCGAGGTGGCGCTACGAGCTTACCTTGCAGGCAACGGCCCGTGCGCCCCCTTGCCGCTTGATGCGCCGGGAACACGCTTCCAACAGCAGGTGTGGGCCGCGCTGACGACCATTCCCTACGGCGAAACGCGCAGCTATGGGCAGATCGCCGCGCAGTTGGGCTTGGGCCGAGGCGCGGCACGGGCGGTCGGGGCAGCCTGCGGAGCCAACCCGGTCGCCCTCGTCATCCCGTGTCACCGCGTCATCGGCAGCGATGGGCAGCTCCACGGCTTTCGTGCGGGCCTCGAACGCAAACGTTGGCTGCTCGCGCTTGAGCAACAAGGCCGCGTGTAAGCCAAGCTTGCAGCTTGCAGATTTGTGGCTTTGCGGCTTTGCGTGAGTTAGGTAATGCGTTACCGTCTAACTGGCGCATCAAGCTTAGCTCCTTGCGGCTTTGCGACTTTGCGGCTTTGCGTCAGATCGCTAAACTATCAAACTGGATTGAACTATGCCTTACGCCGACTGCGTCGCAAGAGTGCGCTGGTTGCGGGCACGCAGGTAGAGCAGCCCACCGACGGTCGCCAACAGCAGCCCAACCTGCGGCAGCAGCGTCTCCCATGTGGGGTAAAGGCCCAAGAAGAGTACGTCCGGCACCGGGGCGGGCGTGCTCGGCAGCACTTGGGCGACTTGGAGCGCGTGCAGACCCGTGCCGACAAACTTAAAGCCGAGGTAGTAGACGAGCAGGCCAGCGACGCGGAAGAAGATCTGGAGCGGCAGGCGCACACTAAAGACTAGCATCAGCACGGCGATGACGACGAGGGCCACGGTACCAAGCGCAAGTCCCGCCAGCAACTCGCTTAGGCTAATAGAAGCCGCCATGCCAAGATAGAAAACCACCGTCTCGGCCCCTTCGCGGAAGACCGCGAGAAAAGCGAGCGTGGCGAGACCGAGCAGGCTGCCGCCCGCGAGCGCCTGACCCGTACGCTCGTCAATAAATGCTTGCCAAGCGCCCAAGCGGGCCTTGCTATGAAGCCAGTAGGCGACGTAGAAGAGCATCGCGGCGGCGAGGATGCCGGTAGCGCCCTCAATGATCTCGCGATTGTGCCCGGCGCTGGCGGCACTGAAGACCGCTTGAAGGGCGAAACCGGCGAGCATGCTGGCGAAAACGCCCGCCGCGCCACCCGCCCAGATCCAGCCGCGCTTGTCGCTATGACCCGAACGGCGCAGGAACGCCAAGAGCGCCACAAGCACCAACAGCGCCTCTAGCCCTTCGCGCAGCAGAATAGCGGCGGCGTCGAATGCGGTGTAGGTGGCGGTAGTTTGGACGAAGGGGTCAAGGGTGGCGCGCATGCGGGCCACAGCGGCAGCGGCTGCCGCCACATCTGCGGGTGCCGCTCGCAGTGCGGCGGCGGCAGTACCCAAGTCTAGCTCAAACGCACTGTAGGCGGCGGGGTCGCTGGACGCAACCTCGCCCTCGACGGTGGGCCACACTTGGCTCGCCTTGGCGAGTTGCACCACCGCGCCGCCAGAATCGCCCGCGTCGAGGGCCGTGGCAACCGCGTCGAGGGCCGTGGCGAGATCCGTCAGGGTCGGCGCGGGCGTTTGCGCAGCGACCGGGCGAGCCACGAAGAGGGTGAACAAAGCGAGTGCGAGCAGGGGCAAGGTGCGGCGAAACATAGCGGCTGCCTTCCATTCTTTGTGTAGGACGGCACGAGACCGTGGTTAGTATAAGCTAGTTTACCAACCTGTCAATTGGTTAATTCGCCGCACCAGCGTTGACGTTCCCTAATTGACTGATCCGTGACCCGTGATGCGTGATCCGTGATGCGTGATCCGTGATGCGTGATCGGTCAGGGCGCGGCCTAGTCACGCATTACGCCTCACGCCTCACGCTGTCGCCAGAATCCATTGAGATGCCATGCCTGGCAATCTACAATCTGCAATTTGCGTCAGATGGTCACCCCCAACGCTTCCGCCACTGTGAAAATATCCTTGTCGCCACGGCCCGAAAGATTGACCAAAAGGATCTGATCTTTCCCCATTTTCGGCGCAAGTTTCAGGGCTTCGGCGATGGCGTGCGCACTCTCAAGAGCGGGGATAATGCCCTCAAGGCGGGCACAGGTCTCGAAGGCGTCAAGTGCCTCCTCGTCGTCGGCGGCGCTGTAGGTGGCGCGCCCAGTGTCGTGCAGCCAGGCATGTTCAGGGCCAACGCTCGCATAATCAAGCCCAGCCGAAATCGAGTGGGTCAGCGCGATTTGGCCCGCATCATCTTGCAAAACATAGGAGTAGGTGCCCTGGAGGACACCAGGCCGAGCGGCAAGAAAACGGGCAGCGTGGTCGCCAAGCAGCGCACCGCGCCCGCCCGCCTCGACACCGCGCAGCGCCACATTCGTATCAGCGAGAAAGGGGTGGAAAATGCCGATGGCGTTAGATCCGCCGCCCACGCAGGCGACGATCACATCGGGCAAGCGCCCCTCGGCGGCAAGCATCTGCTCACGGGCCTCCAGACCGATCACGCGCTGGAAATCGCGCACCATCGTCGGGTAAGGGTGTGGCCCTAGCGCCGAACCGAGCAGATAATAGCTGTCGGGGTTCGTGACCCAATCGCGCATCGCCTCGTTAATCGCGTCCTTCAGCGTGCGCGAACCACTGGAGACGCCGTGCACTTCGGCCCCGAGCAGGCGCATCCGAAAGACGTTGGGGCGCTGACGGGCCATGTCGTCGGTGCCCATATAGACGACGCATTCCAGCCCGAGGAGCGCACAAACGGTGGCCGTGGCGACACCGTGCTGCCCCGCTCCGGTCTCGGCGATGATGCGCTGCTTACCCATCCGGCGGGCGAGCAAGCCTTGGCCGAGCGCATTGTTGATTTTGTGGGCACCCGTATGCGCCAGATCCTCGCGTTTGAGATAAATCTTCGCACCGCCGCACTGCGCCGTGAGGCGGGCGGCAAACGAGAGCGGCGTCGGGCGTCCGGTGTAGGTGCGGTGCAAGTGGTTCAACTCGGCCCAGAACGCAGGGTCGGCGACCGCCTGTTGGTACGCCGCTTCCAGCGCCGTCACCGCCGGCATGAGCGTTTCGGGCACGTAGCGCCCACCATAAGGGCCAAACCGGCCCGTCCCAACCGTCGCTGGTGCTGTTGTCTTGGTCATAATTGGCACGCGCTTACGCCTTCTTAGCGCGGTTCAGCCGCCTCAGACGGCCTTTCCGCATCATCCGGTTCAAATGCAACCTTCTCGTAAACATCATCGAGTTTAAGGGTGCAATCAATCGAGCGAATCACGACGGTTGCCGCGAGACCCGTCACATCACGGAGCAGCCACTCGCCGTTTTCCTGACGCATATAGTGTTCAATGCGGTGGTTATCTTGTGCAATAAGGAGGTAATCTTGGAGTGAAGGGATGGTGCGGTAATTTTGGAACTTCATCCCACGGTCGTAGCGTTCGGTTGATGGTGATAAGACTTCAATAATGACAGTTGGATTGATAAGCGTCTGACGTGGTCGGTCAATAAATTGGGGCTGACCACAGACCACCGTTACATCTGGATAGGTGTGCAAGCCTGTTGCCACCACCTTAACGCGCTGATCACTCGTATAAGTTTTGCATGGGCGGCGGCGAAGTTGGGCATGCAGGGTCGCATGGATATTTCCAGCGAGTAGATTATGCGCTTCCGTTCCACCCGTCATTGCATAGATGTTACCGTGGAAGTATTCATGTTTAAGCGTACTTGCGAGCTCAAAGGCAAGATACGCTGCCTCGGTGATAAAGGGTTTTGGTTGCGGTGTCATGCGGGCCTCCGCAAAATTGCAAGGTAAAAGCTAGTCCTCGGTGGTGGCAAAAAGACCCCCTCACACCGGGCGGGCGAGGGGGTCAAAGAAGATCGATCTAGCGCTGGATCAGACTCTCGTCCTTATGCTTTTCGCCCTCTTCGAGCAGCATAATCGGGATGCCATCCTCGACGGGGTAGCGGAAGCCGTTGCGGCGGTTGATCAGCCACTCTTTGCCCTGCCCATCAGTGAGCAGCTCGACGGGGCCTTTGTCGGCGGGGTCAGCCAGGATGCTGAGCAATTCGGGGCTGATGCTGCGGCGCTGGCTGCCCGCGCCCGCCGTGGCTGGGGCCAGATCGAAGGTGCTGTCTTCGCGGTACTGACGAAGTACCCGGAAGATGATCACGCCCAGACCAACGAGGGCCACGAGCCCGAGGACACGAACTAGACCTTTCATAGATCTCCTCCAAGTAAGCCAAGGTTTGCGGATACGTCACCGTTGGGCTACCTAAAACCTTGTACAGCGGATGAGCCAACACTAGTTAATTATACCCGAAGCGGGCTGAGTAGGGAGCAAGCAGTTCGTTGCCCTTGTCACGCTGCGCAGGGAAGCATTGTAGTACGCCAACGAGCTTGCATATGCACCACAAAGGCACAAAAGGGCGCAGCGATGCTGAACCTACCAGTTTGGTCTTTGTGCGCTTCGTGCCTCTGTGGTGCGATCATCAAGCGCTGTCTCGTTGGCATGGAGATCATCAGTTGGCGACTTGCTTTGCCGCAAACGCGTGTGGCCGTTGTGCCACGGCACCGGGGCGGCGCCGGGGCCAATCCAGACCAGCAATCTGCCGAGGGGCCGTTGGTCGGTGGGATAAGTAATTTCGAGAAACGGGAAGCGCTGCTCTTGCGCCCGCATGGCAGCAATATCATAAATGATTTCGGTCCAAGTTCCAGTGTTAACATAAATCTGGCCGAGGCCGAGCGGCACCACGCAGGCCAGATGGGTATGGCCGCAGACAAAGATCGCGTCGGTGTGGTGTTCGGGGCGGCGGGCTAGGGCAAGCATCTCGCGGGCGAAGCGGTCGCTGAAGGCCCGTTGTTCGCGGGCGACTTGGCGGGCGGCCTCGCTCCGCATCTGGTTCAGCACCTCGTAGGGCGGCTCAACCACACTCGCCACCGCGCCCACTTGGCGCGACCACTCACGCTGGCGGGCGACCCGCCCCCGGCGAAAGTGGGCGACCCGTCGCCACAACCCACCCAAGGGCAGCGCACTAAGCAATCCTCCAGGCCCGCGCCCGCTGATCGGCATCTGGTGCGGTGGGGGCCAAGCCATTACCTGGAGGAAACCGGCAACGCCGTGGGCTAGAAAGCGTCGCGACGCCGCATTCCGTAGACGCGGCAGCGCCATGAGATGCCAGAAGAGCGCCGAGGAGGGTTTCACGTTGTCAATTAGCGGCGCAAGCGGAAGGGTGTCGTCCTCCAGTTCGTTGATCACCTCTTTGACCAACTGAGTGCCGCGCACAACCTCAAAGGGTTCGCTGATGCCAGCAAAATGGACAAAGCGGTTCCAGCCGTCAAACTGGTTGCCGTGGACAATATAGACCCCGCCGCCGTGGTAGCTGATCCCGAAGCGCAGCCGTTCGTCGTCATGGGTGACACTGAGTGCCGCAGCGAGACGCGCCTTCGCCGCCGGAAAGTGCAACTCGAAGTCGTGATTGCCGATCAGCACCGTCAGTTGGTGCTGTGGGGCGGCCAAGAAGCGGGCCAAGGCGGCGAAAACCGCCGCGTGGGCCGTGAGAATCGCCTCAACGCGCAAGGCGGCAACCGCATCGCTGTACTCGTTATCGTCAAGCGCGGGCAAGCGCACCTGAAGCAACTCGAAAGTGTCACCGGCGAGAATCAGTTCAGTGGGCGCACCATTGCTCACGTAGTGGTCGAGAAACTC
>CAIRDL010000834.1 GCA_903877345.1 uncultured Oscillochloris sp.
TGGGAACGCCTCGCGCAGATTGAGCCGATCCACTTCCACCCGGAGCTGATCGCGCTGGGCGAGGCGGCGATCAAGGCGGTGAGCGGCAGCGCCCATCGGCTGCCGAGCGGCCCGCTCCACGATGCCGCCGAAGTCGCCCGCGCTGGCATTCCCACCGTCATGCTCTTTGTGCAGAGTCTGGGCGGCATTTCGCACAACCAAATCGAGGACACCCACGAGGAACATCTCGCCCTCGCGGTGCGAGCGCTCGACCGGCTCGCCACCTCGACGATTGCGTGGCTGCGCGGGTAGGGATTGCAGATTTGGTGATCCGTCAACGAAGTTTTCTTGCAAAAGTGTTGGCTTCGACACGCTCAGCCAACGGACGCTGGCTGAGCTGGTTGAAGCCAGCATGGATACCCGAAGACTTCGTTGCCAGACTATTTGGGGAAGCAGAAGCGGCAAAGCAGCAATCCAGAACCTAAAATCTTCTTGGCTACATCCGCATCGCCATCGGCAGGATGAACAGATAGACGTTAATAGCACCGAGGAGTGCGATCACGGCGGCGTAGGGTGTGAAAGTGCGCCACGTCATCTGGGTCGTACCGAAGTTGCTGCGTGCGATCCGGTAGGCCGCGTAGAGCGAACCCAGGATACCGAGGGCCACAAGGATGTATTGGAGTACCTGGATAACCCCGGTGGCGAGCAGCGCGGGCGATTCTTCGCTGCCTTGCTGCCCAACCAGCAACAGGGCGGTGAACCAGACGGCCTTGCCTTCGGCAAACAGGTGAAACAGGTTATGAGCCACATGTCCAGCCACATCCAGCGGAATGATCGCGTAGCCAAACAGCGCAAAGTTGCGCGCTAGGCTGGCCCCGTTCAATCGTCCAGCGGCCAAGGCCGTGAGGGCCATCAGCGCCACCGGGAGGCCCATTGCGATGATGAAGGTGATCGTGAAGGTTACAGCATCGTTGTTGGTGCCGACTGCACGTTCTAGCCCCGCCAGCAACCCCTGCCACCCCTGAAGCATCGTCACGTTCTGCACAAAGACGATGCCCATAATCACCACCGCCAGTAAGGCTTCGGCCACCTTAGGCTTGCGGACGAACCAGAGTTCCGCCGTCGGCGGGCGTAGTGTAAGCGTGAGCGAGTCGTTGGGGCAACTTTTCACACAATTCGCGCAGAGGGTACAGTTGGCGTTACTCTCCATCGTGCGCGGAAACTCGGACATTGGGCACCCCGCCACCTGCGCGTTGCCGTTGAAGCAGGCCGCCTTGCTCGTGCATGTCGCACAGACCGTCGGCGTGGCGCGCAAGGCGATCATGCCGGTGCGGGCGTAGTTGCCCGAAAGGCCGCCGAGGAAGCAGAGGTGACGACACCAAGCGCGTCGCTCGAAGAAAGCCCCCGAAATGACGACGCCCGTAGTAAGCAGGAGCAGCAGGATGCCCGAACCCCAGGGCGATTCCACAATGCCGAAGACGTGGTCGCTCCAAGTGATCAGGATAAAACTAAGGTCAATGATCCAAATACCGTACTTCTTGAGGAACTGCGGCACGGGTCGCTTGAGGCCGACAAGCTTCTGCACGAAGTCGCTCAA
>CAIRDL010000835.1 GCA_903877345.1 uncultured Oscillochloris sp.
CGAACTGGCCGTCTCGGTTGTGGCTACGTCGAGACGTAAAACCGGCCTGTGGACCGACGATAAGACCATCCTTGGATGGCACGTTGGGATGAAGCAGGAATTTCTAGGTGATCACCCATGATCACCTAGAAAGTAGCAGTATGCAGGGATTGCACCTGCGCGTGCGTTGCCGCACGGCCACGGTTTAGCAAACCGGCGCCTTCCTACTCGGCCAATACTCCAGCGGATCGGCGGGAGGCGTTGGCCTCCCTTTGGTCACCACAGCAGGACTCGCACCTGCATCCTCCTCGGTGTGAACGAGGCGCTCCACTGATTGAGCTATGTGGCGATGTGGTCGTGATGCTGGGAATTGCACCCAGGTTCCGTGTGTATCAGACACGAGTCCTGCTGCTGAACGACATCACGCAGGTGGCTCCTCAGGTAGGGTACGATCCTGCAACATCCGCAGTAACAGTGCGGCGCTCTACCACATTGAGCTACTGAGGATCATTGGTGCAGATGAGAAGAGTTGCACTTCTACAGGCTGAAGCCCACGGTTTTACAGACCGCTTCGCTCACTGATGCGGGCATCTGCATGTTGGTGGCGCTGGTTCGGTACTGCCCCGACCTCGCCGCCTTGGGTATGCGGCTTGCGGTTGATACAACCCAGCGCCATAGTGCTGGCAATTGGCCCCGGTGACAGGCAACGATCCTGCAAACCTGCCGATTAAGAGTCGGCTGCTCTGCCCATTGAGCTACACCGGGAGACTGGTTGGCCGGGCCAGACTCGAACTGGCACCTTCGACGATATAAGCGTCACGCTCTTACCATTGAGCTACCGGCCAACACTGGTGCCGTCAGCGGGCTACGATCCCGCATCTCGCCGCTTAAAAGGCGGGCGCTCTGTCTGACTGAGCTATCGCGCGCTGGTGGAGCCACGGGGAGTCGCACCCCGACCTTCTCTGTGCAAAGGAGTTGCTCTCCTGACTGAGCTATGGCCCCATGTGGTCAGGGTGGCCGATTCCGCCCCGGCACCTTCGGGTTGGAAGCCCGACACGCTGCTGGTTACGCCACACCCCGAGGTGAGATAGCCGATAACCGATAGTCGATACCTACACGACATCAAAAGTGTGGATGCGTTGTGATCAGCGATAGCTATTGGCTATCGGCTATCGGCTATAGAGAGATGGTGCCCCTAGCCGGTGCTGCCCCGGCGTTCCCTGTTCGAGAGACAGGCATCCTCGCTGTTAGACGATAGGGGCAAAAGAGCTTGGTGGTCGCGTAGGGACGTGCATCCTAACGCCCTTGCGGGCACGATCATCTGAGGCTCGTGCGTCTCCTTGATTTCGCCACACGACCATTCGCATAGTCAATAATCGATAACCGATAGCCGAAAGTGGAATAATCCGTGGTCGCAGGTGTGATCGGTAAGGTTGGATAAGGGTCTATCGGCTATGGGTTATCGGCTATCGGCTATGGGTGATGGCGGCTCCGGCGGGTGCTGCCCCTGCTCCCTCCCGGTTGACAGCCGGGCGCTCTGCTGCTGAGCTACGGAACCGTATGGCCTCGCTGGCCGGAGTTGCACCGACGACGTCCGCCTTCGGAGGGCGGCACTCTGTCTGCTGAGCTACAGCGAGCTGTGGCGACCGCACGAGGTCTCGCACCTCGGGCCTCCGGCTTCGCAAACCGGCGCTCTGTCTCCTGAGCTATGCGGCCATTGGTGGAGCGCCGGGGGATTGAACCCCGCCCTCGCTGGTGCCTCGCGGCCTTCAGCAGCGTGTCTACCCCAGCAGACCCGCGCCCCGTGGGGAGCGTTGCCGCTCCCGCATTTGCTACAGACTGATTGGAAAGGTTCATCGTCGGCGTGTGGCACGGGTCGAGAGCGTTGCACTCCCACCTGACGGTTTTGGAGACCGTAGCTCTGCATTAAGCTAGACCCGTATGGTCAGGGTGGCAGGGTTCGCACCTGCGACCTCTCGCTTCCGACGCGAGTGCGCTGCTGGCTGCGCTACACCCTGGTCTGCTCCCTTGCGTCCTCGTTCGCCTGTGGTTCGTTGCCCGACACAAGGAGCATAGCATACCAGTCTACAACAGCCCTCCGTCAAAGGGCTGATACCAGTCTACAACATTTGGCTGATACTAGTCTACAACAGACTATCCGCCCGAAGTCGCTTGTCAACAGGCGCAGAGCTGCTATAGTACAGGGTATAGGTTTCCAACATGAGGAGGATGCGATGACCGTCTGGACGAACCGAACACTCCCAACGCCGAGCGGCTTCAGCAGCAGCGACAACGCCGTATGGGCACCCGGTTGGGTTGATCACGAGGGCCGGATGCGCGCCCTGCGGGCCGAGGTGGAACGCTACCAACCCCAAACGTCGTTACGGGTCGTCGCGGCCGCCGCCCACTTCGATTTCGCCCAACTCTCGCGGCTCGAACAAGGGAAAAGCGCGTGGACGCTCCCGACCTTCGCCCGCGTCGCCGGTGGTCTGCTCGGCACATTGTCGTGGTATAGCGGTCGAGCCTATCCCCTGCATACGCTCTTTCCGGCCTACCAGCCCCGTCCGCGAAGATCCGCCCCGACTCATCAGCCCGAAGCCAACCCCGCGCCCTGCCTGCCCCTGACCGCTCCCCCCGACCCGCCCTTTGCTTGGCACCTCACGACCATCCTCGACCGGCTCAAGACCACCACCACCAACCCCTGGAGTCTCAAACACCTCGCCGAGTGCATTGCTGATGCCGAGCAAATACCGGAGCAAGCCAAAACGCTGCACACCATCCTCGACCGCATCCAACGCTTTACCGGTGAGTCCGCCAAGCCCTCCAACCGCCGCATAAGTACCGGATCAATCCCCACGCTGCTCCGCCTGCACCATTTCCTCGCCCCGCTCCTCTCGACCCCCACCGCCCCGTTGCTCCTCGACGACATCCTCACCCTTCACCCCTGGCGTATCCTCCCTACCTGATCCCGCCTGCGTCTGTATTTTACAGGGACGGCTCCGGCGGCTCCGGTGGTGCTTCACCCGACGCTTGCGGAACTGGTGGTCCAGATTGATGCGGCCCGCGACACCATCCGGTTGATGCTGGTGCAGACCATCAACGCGGAGACAGGGCGGGTGACGGTGAAGCGCACGCGGGCCACGCGACAGCGAGTGGTGCTTGTCCTGGGGGTTGCAACGGATGACCCGTGGTTCGTGGTGGGTTGGAAGAAGGCGATGGACACCTGGGGGCGCTACCGTGACCGGCTCACGGGACTCGCTCCGGCGGCCTTGCGGTGGGAATTGTTGTTTACGACGCGGCAATATTTTGCTGCGCGTGGTCGCAATGCTCGTCAATTGGGATGGTTCAGGGCGCGGATGCGGATGGTGGAGCGCATTGCCCAACAGCGTGGTATCTTCATCGGCATTGTTCCCTAAGATTGAGCGATGGCACGGGGCAGGTGAAGCATTGGCACCACGCAAACGCTCCACCGTGGGGCTACGGTGCGTTTGAGGTTGGAGATGGCACTGAGGCCACGATGCCGCTGCACTGTACCCAAGGGGAGAGGGCACGGGGCAGGTGAAGCATTGGCACCACGCGAACGCTCCACAGTGGGGGCACGGTGCCGCTGGCAGTGCTCCTGATGTTGGCGTTGGCCCTGGCAGATCATGCTCATGGCTTCTCCTCCACCCCTACCCCGCCGCCCGCACCCGCGCCGTCCAGCCGGTGCGTTCAGCGAACACCGCTGCCAGGGCCTCCGCCTGCTCCGGCGTTGGCGGCGGCGTGCAGCGTCCCTCCACCAGCAGCTCCAGATGGCGAATGGAGAGCGGGGCGACCCGTGCGAGCCCGGCGGGCAAGGCCGCGTCGAACGCCGCCGTCAAGGCTTCTGGCTGCGGGTTCGGGTTCAACAGAAACCCCCAGCCCGTCCGCGCCGTGATCGCCTCTAAGCGGGCCTGGTGCTGCGCCGCTTCCATCTGCGGCAAGGCGAATTGCACAATCAGATGGCCCGTCGCCACGTGCGACCCCACTTGCAGCGCAATGCCATCCAGCACGTCGCGGGCGTAGGTCAACGCCACCGGCGGGGCCATGCGCGTCGGCTGTGGAGCCACCAGTTCCGTCCGCAGCGCCTTCTGGTTCGGTTGGGGTGTTTCGGTCTGAATCTCCAGCGTCCACGCCGTCTCTGCCTGAAAGCGCGCTTGGAGCGCCTGGATTTCCACTGGCCCCAGATGCGCCCGCGTCGTCGCCCGCACACGCCGCTCGCCTTGGTGCAGCTTCGGTGGACGCTCGCACCCCGGCACCAGCTTACGCGCCAATTGCCCCAACGCCCCGTAATCGGGCGTGGGCGTCAGTTCCACCGTCGCGCCCGTCTCTTCCGCCAGCGCGGCCAGTGCCGTCGCGTAGCGCACCTGCGCCACTTCGGGAAACGCAAACGACAGCGTCATCGTCCCCGTGTTCGGGTCAATTTTACGCCGATACAGTTCCTTGACCCCACTGAAGCGCCGCTCGATAGCCGCTATCAGCCGCTTGCCGTCCGTTTCTACCGTCCGGTTCATGTGGGTGTGGTCAAAGTCGGCCACCAAGCGCACCTGCACCTCCGGCGGCGTGCCGCTGACGACGAAGCGCGTGCGCTCCGTCAACAGCGTGCGCCCGATGTGGAGGCGGTCGCTCATGCTGGTCGCCGTGGCGAGCATGCAGATTTCCTCGAAGCGATAGGTGCGGTCGGGAGTGAGCAGGCGGGCGAGCATTGTTGGAGGCAGGCGCGTTTGCGTGCGCTCAGCAGCGAGCAACAGCTTCGTCAGCTTCTCGCGCAGCGGACGCGGAAAGCCATCCCACGCCCCCGGCCAACGCCCTAAGACGAGTTGCACCGCTGGCAGCGACACCCGCGCCTGCTCGCTGCGGTCGGCGGGCATCAGCCCGCGCAATTGGTCGCCGTGGCGTTCCCGACAGAGAAACGGTAGCAGGCTCCCACTGGAGAGTTCCACCAGCAACACCGCCCCGGGCTCCACCGGGTCGCGCACCGGCTCCACAGGCGCATCGGCAGCCTCAGCGCTCCGTAACGTGTAGTAGCCTGCGACCTCCGCCAACGGCACGAGCAGCGTTTGGGCTTCGGGCTGCGCGATGAGCGCCGCGACCATGTCTTCGGCGGCATCATCGGCGGTCGCCCCGTTCCAGAGCAGCGCCAAGGCCCGTGCCGTGACGACCGGCGCGCCCGTGCCGACAGCCGCCCGCGCCGCTGCAACCAACGCGGGTAGGCGTTCCTGGGTCAAGGCCAAGCCTTGCCCAATCCCCAGACGGTTCGGTGCTGCGGGAGCGGGCAAGGTGAGCCGCCGGGCGGGACCCGTGGGAATGGTGAGCATGTCGCCATCTTCGGGACAATGTACCGTGCCGCCGATGCGCGTCCGCAGCGCCTCACGCGCCGCTGCATCGCCGTGGACGAGCGCAACCTGGCGTGGGCGCAGTGCCGCTGCCAGCGCGGCCAACTCTGTCCCGTCGGCGTGCGCCGAGAGCGCGTAGGTTGCCACCGTGCAGCGCAGCGCGACCGTGCGCCCGCCCACCTCCAGCGTGCGGCGACGACCGGCGGCGGCATCCATCAGGGCGCGTCCGGGCGCCTCTTCATCCTGGTAGCCGGTGATGTAAATGGAGGAGTCGACTCGTTCCGCCAGACGGCTCGCGTACCAGGCGCTTGGCCCGCCAGTGAGCATGCCGCTCGAAGCGATGAGACACGCCGGTTCACCGCGCAAAATCGCCTCGCGCTGTCCGGCCCCTTGCACCGCTTGCACCGTCCCGCCGAGAAAGACATCCTCGTTGCGGGCCATGCGCCGTTGCAGCGCCGGGGTGAGCGCTTCAGGAAAGGTCTGGTAGACGTTGCAGACGGTGCGGACCAAGCCGTCGGCGTAAATGGGGAATGATGGGATGTCGCCGTGCTCCTGGGCTTCGCGCAGCACCAAGAGCACCTCCTGGGCGCGGCCAAGGGCAAAGGCGGGGATAAGCACATGCCCGCCACGCTCAATCCCGCTGGCGACGGC
>CAIRDL010000836.1 GCA_903877345.1 uncultured Oscillochloris sp.
ACATGGGTTGTATACACCGGTACGGGTGGCTCTTGGGTCACGATCAGTGCGGGTTCTTCGTTTTTTGAACGAACAAGTGCCCTTTGTCCAAACCGCTCGCGCCTAGGCGCCACCTCACGGACCACGGCCGGACGACGCTCTGCGGACTCCCGTTGGAAGGTGCGTGGGACACGGCCCCGACATTTCGCCGCAGCGACTGCAAGCGCTGCCGCCGAAGCGCCCAAAGCCGCATGCTCGTCTGCTACGTCCATTGCAAGCAAAGGTGCCCCCCACGGGCGCTGGAGTACACCTACAGCGGCAAGACCTGGGCCGACTTCGGCCCGAAGGGTGCGCCGAACCCGTGGGTGACGCTGCGGGCATTGCGCGGGCTGACGGCCTTGACCGAGGTGTGACGCCGTTCGCCGACCAGCGCCCAGTTGCGCTAATCCTTTTTGTTGCGTGTGTAGTTGGTGAGGTACTCCGGGACGCCAACATCCGCTGGCATCCGTGCTACCACCTGCGAAACACGTTGGAGGGGTTGGCCTACTGGGCGCATCAGGAAAGTCCGGCCAGCGATGGGCGCGGGTTGCTCGACCGCTACCGGGTGCGCGGGGCGTTTGAAGATCTCTTCAAACAATTTGAGCTTGACACCGGATTAGCTGCGGTGAAGGCAGAGTTGGTGCTTGGGCATCTGGAACGCGAGAGCGGCCTGCTGTTAGGGGAGGGTGGCGGGTTGTACGGGTTGCCCCACCTAAGCTATGAGCAGTATCTGGCTGGGTGTCATATCGGGCAGCAGGCGACGTTTCATGCGCTGGCCTATGAGCATTGGCAGCGTGACCCCGAACGGTGGAGCGAGGTGATCTTCCTGAGTTTGGGGCGGATGGTGCGCGGCACGGGCCGTGAGACGGCGGCAAGCTGGCTCGAATTTCTGCTGCGTGCGGCCCTGTAAATTACAGCGCTCGTTGCTTATCCGGCGCACTAGCTCAGGCGAGGATCTGTTCGGGCTGAATGTGGTAGGCGTTCAGCGACTCGTCCAGGTCAACCTGAAGGGCGCTGTTGACGAGATTGTTGACGATCATCAGCCCGCCGAAGACGGTCAGATCAACGATCTCGGTATGGTTAAAGTACTGCGCCAACTGCCCATACAGTTCGTCAGAGACCCGGTTCGCATCGGCGGCAAGTTGACGTCCGAATGCAACCACCGCTTGCTCACGCGCATCAAGCACCAAGTTCGCCGGATCCTCGCCGCCCTCAATCAGCTCGCGCCGCATAAACGTCAGGCACAACGCACAGGCATTTTCGCGTGAAATCGCGTGGCAGAAGAGAATGGCGAGCCGCTTGCCGAGCACCGGCTTGACTCGCTCGAACAAGCTGTACCACTCCATCACGGCATGCAGCGCTACAGGCGAGTGTAGGAGCGTGGCCTTCATATTGGTGACGACGCCGTGCTCCTGCACGACCTTGTCGTACACGGCTTGAAGGTCAGGCGGGGCTGTTTCGCGTCGAACGAGGGGAATGCGGGACACGCGGTAGCTCCTTTCAGGGCCGTTCAGTTTTGCGCTAGGATGGCGTTGCCTTCGCGAGGCGCACGGTGCGTAGCGTGTATGTTGACTTTATGGCGTTACTTTATCGTAATTACAACTATACGCAAGGCTGGTCGATCTGTCAAGCGCTAGGGAAGGGACTACATGGGGGAGCACCTCCTGGATGGCGATGTGGGTCATACCTGTAGTCGCGGTGGCACCGTGCCAGTGCTTCTCGTCTGGCGAGAACCAGACGATGTTGCCCGGTCGGATCTCCTCGACCGGGCCACCCTGGCGCTGTGTCCAACCGCATTGTCCCACTGCTCCTTGCTCGCCCCGCTCAGCGGTCGATCATGCGCTGCGCGCCCTCCGCGTAGCGGTGCCCCTGCACGGTAATCTGCGCGATGGCGTGCTCGATCTCGCTGAGATCGTCGGGCGTCAGCTCGACGGCGACTGCGCCGAGGTTCTCGTCAAGGCGGTGCAGCTTCGTGGTGCCGGGGATTGGCACGATCCACGGCTTCTGGGCCAGCACCCAGGCGAGGGCTACCTGCGCCGACGTGGCCCCCTTCTTCGCCGCGATGCCGCGTACAAGCTCGACCACGGCCAGGTTCGCCTTCCGGTTCTCGGGCGCGAAGCGTGGCACGGCGTTGCGGAAGTCGTTGGGGGCAAACGTTGTGGTCTCATCAATCTTACCCGTCAGGAAGCCTTTGCCCAGAGGGCTGAAGGGCACGAAGCCGATCCCGAGTTCATCCAGGACGGGCAGGATCTCCGCCTCCGGCTCCCGCCACCAGAGCGAGTACTCGCTCTGTAGCGCCGTCACCCTTTGTTCCGCGTGGGCGCGGCGAAGGTTGCTCACACCGGCCTCGGAGAGGCCGAAGTGGCGCACCTTGCCCTCCTGGATGAGATCCTTGACCGTCCCCGCCACCTCCTCGATCGGCACCTGCGGGTCAACGCGGTGCTGATAGAACAGATCGATGTGGTCGGTTCGGAGCCGCCTGAGCGCGGCCTCGACGACCGCCCTGATGTGTGCGGGCCGACTGTTCAGACCGCCAAGCTGCTCACCGTTCGGGCTGATGTGGAAGCCGAATTTGGTGGCGATCACCACTTGGTTGCGGACGGGGGCCAGCGCCTCACCCACCAATTCCTCGTTCGCGAAGGGGCCGTAGACCTCCGCCGTGTCGAAGAAGGTGACGCCGCGCTCGACGGCTGCCCGAATCAGGGCGATCATCTCCTGCCGGTCGGCGGGTGGGCCAAGGCCGAAGCTCATGCCCATACAGCCAAGACCGAGGGCCGACACAGCGAGGCCGCTTGTTCCAAGGGTACGTTTCTGCATATGCGCTCCTTTGAGGCACCATCAGGAGCCTCGTCATTATCATCGTCGTGCGCGGCTAGGTCGGACGCTTTGCTTCGCTCAGCCACTTCACCATCGCCGGGTCGCGGTGGTCGAAGAAGCTGGAGGTCTTGGTGTCCAGCGTAGCGATCGCCGCCCTATCGTCTGGGCTGAGCTCCACGTCGAACACATCGAAGTTCTCGGCGATACGCTCGGGGCGAACCGACTTGGGAATGGCTACGACCCCGCGCTGGGTGAGCCAGCGCAGGATGATCTGCGCCACGGTCTTCTGGTACTTGGCCGCGATTGAGCGCAACAGTTCGTTTTCGAAGATGTTGTGCTTGCCCTCGGCGAACGGCCCCCAGGACTCAAGCTGCACCCCGTTCTCGTGCAGGAACGGTTGGGTTGCGATCTGCTGGTTAAAGGGGTGGGTTTCGATCTGGTTCACCGCAGGAACCACCTGGTTGTGGACGATCAGGTCCATCACTCGGTCGGGGTGGAAGTTGCTGACCCCGATGGCCCGTACCCGGCCCTCACGATACAACTCCTCCATCGCGCGCCAGGCACCGTGGACATCCCCAAAGGGCTGGTGGATCAGGTAGAGATCCAGATAGTCAAGCTGGAGCAACTCCAGCGAGCGCTCGAACGCCTTCCTGGCGCGGTCGTACCCTGCATCCTGAATCCAGAGCTTGGTGGTGACAAAAAGCTCTTCGCGCACTACCCCAGAGCGTTTGATCGCAGTGCCGACTGCGGCCTCATTCCCATAGGCAGCGGCGGTATCGATCAGGCGATAGCCCGTCTGGAGCGCTGTAGCGACGCTGCGCTCGCACTCGCCGGCATCGGGAACCTGAAAGACGCCGAACCCGAGCAGGGGCATCGTCACCCCGTTGTTCAACGTGACAAACGGAACAGGCGTCATCGTTGTCCTCCTTCTCAGCCCGTGTGATGGGCCGGGCTTCTTGGCGATGGAGCCAGACATATTTAAACTGTTCGTATCGCCGGGAGCGACACGTCCCTCCCTGAGAGCCATTGTACGCGCCTTACGGTGTCAGGTGGTAGACTGATTCTCCAGAATAGGTACACGATTCTGGAGCGTAGCTGGACAAATGAGGACACGATGTTTGCCGACGGTGTCCCGCTGTTGTTCGTGCGTGCGGTTGGTAGCATCGGCAACGCGACCTTCGGGGGGCGGCGAGAACGAGAGGCGGCGTGGCACCGTCCCCTCGCGTCCTCGCCGCCCTCGATGACCATGCCTACGCGACAATATAGAACTGAAGTTCCGGGCCTTCCACCCCGTCGGTCTGCGCGACGGCATACCACGGAGACGCACCGGCCTATGCCACCACGCCAGAAGGCGCAAAGCAAATCGTTTCGCCTTGCGCCTTTGCGGCTTTGCGTCATCTCAGGTGCGCTAGGGTCACGCGAGATCGGCAAGCGCCTGACGGGCCTCGGCGAGTTCGCGGCGCATACCTAGACGCTCAAAGAGGTCTATGGCCTCGGCGAGAGAGGCGCGGGCGGCGGGGAGGTCGCCGCGTAGCGTGTGGAGGCGGGCATATTGATAGGCAGCTTGGGCAACATGTTCGCGTTCAGCATATCGTCGTGCCCAGGCATAACTCTGTGCAATTCGCTCTGCCGCACTGTCGATATTTCCTGTGTCAAGATCAATTGCAGCCAGCACGATTCGCAAATACTCTGCGTCGCGTTCCCATCCGCGCTCGATTGCTAAGCTAAGTGTCGATTGCAACCAATTTTTCGCCTCATCGAGTGCTCCCTGTCGATACAAACAGATGCCAATCCATCGTCGTGTCAGTACGGTTCGCGGGTGCTGTCCTAGTGTGTCATGGACAAATGCAGATTGAAATGCACGTTGCGCCTGTGATAGGTCGCCTATCGCCATTGCGTATAGGCCACTTGCATTAAGAAGACTAATATGTGCTCGCAAACTTAATGACGTATCTGCAATAAGCAGATCGAGATGTGTCAGATATTCTTGGGCAGCGGCGAGTTTTCCTTGACGACTGAGGGTATCGATGAGACTGGATATGGCATGAGCTTCGTGCTCTACATTGCCAATGGCACACGCTACAGCTTGCGGCGAGCAGCGGCTCAAGCTGGGTACGTTCGCCAACGAGCCGGTCAATCTTCAGCACACGGGTACGGTCGGTGATCAAGGCCCACGCTTCGGCCTCGCTCATCCCGCGCAAGTCAACGAGCCAACTGCTCCACAAACCACGATGCTTTTCCTGGCTCGTGATCAACGCCTTGCTCGGCTCAGGCAGGCGCAACAACCAAGCGAGCAAGGCACCATCGGTGATGGTTTCGAAGTTGTCTACGACGAGCAAGACCCGTTGGCGACGCAGCAGTTGCTCAACCTCATGCCGCTTCTCGTCATGCTCAAACTGCGCGAAGCCGGGATAGTCCAGCGTGCGGGCGATCTCATCGAGCACCATGCTCAAGTTGGTCGTCCCCGGGCGATCCTTGTCGCTGACCCAGACCACCGCATCGAAGCGTGGTATTTCGCGGTCATCCTGAAGACAATGCGCGGCCACCTCACGAGCCAGGCTGGTCTTGCCGTTGCCACCAAGGCCGACAATGAGCACCGCAGCACTGCGCTGGTGCAGCCCGTCAAGCACCTCGGCAAACGCTAGCTCGCGCATCACGAACTGGCTGTACGTTGGCGCAGGCAAGTTCTCATAGACACGGGGCGGGCGCGGGCGCACCTGGGGCGCGGGACACAACGCGTCAAGGAGCTTCTCGGCGAAGGGGTAGCGGGCGGCGTGAAGGAAGCGCTGGAGCCATTCGCGCCCCAAGAAGCCACGGCGCACAGCGACCTCGGCGAGGAGCTTGTTCGCCAGAGCATCAGGCGGCACAAACCCACTCTTGTAGCGCTGGATCGTATCCGCCGACACGCCGATCAC
>CAIRDL010000837.1 GCA_903877345.1 uncultured Oscillochloris sp.
ACAGGTGGGCCGAGGCTTTCCCATCGCCTACGGAACGCCCCACTTCACGGCGGGTCGGGTCGGCCAAGCGCTTAGCCTTGACGCAGCGAGTGTGACCTACCCTGTGGCGGGAAATCTGCGGGCGTCTGCGGGGACGATCAGCCTGTGGGCGAAGCTGCCGGCAAGCTATCCGGTGGGGCGCGTGCCGCGCAACTACCTTTTCGCCGCCAGTGCCAGCCCTGCCGCTGGCCCGGTTTACCGTGGCACGTTGGCGCTGCGCCGCGATGCGGTTGGCCCTGAGGGTGGGCCTACGTGGACGTTCTGGACGACCGCTGATGACGAGGCGAGCCGCAATCTGCTTGCCATTCCCGACACGCTTGCGCCGGGTTGGCACCACTTTGCGCTGACCTGGGAGGCCGCGAGCGGTCGCAAGGCGCTCTATCTCGACGGCACGCTCGCCGCTGCGACGACTGGCGTCACGCTACCCGTCGCTTTGGGCGAAGTCATGCAACTCGGTCGCTTCACCTATGGTGGCAGCCCGAGTGGAGCCGCGCTCGACGACCTCGCGATGTATCGGCGCGCCCTGAGTGCCAGCGAAATTGCAGGGTTGGCGTCACCGCACCCGCCTGCCGAGGGGCCGCTGGTGGTGGGGCGTAGCCTTCGGGTGGACACCAACGCCCTTGATGATCAGGGCGGCATCGTGGCGGTGCAATTCGGTCTCGATGGCGTCTTTGAGGCTCCGCAGCCCTATTATGACGCCTACCGCTGGACGCTGCCGGCGACGAGTGGCCCGCACGAATTGGCGGTGCGCTATAGCGACCGGGCGGGCAACACCACCACGGTGACGCGCAGCCTTCAGCTTGACCTCGCGCCCGCATCGCGTCTCTATCTGCCGTTGCTTCAGCGGTAGCGCCCGTTTCGGCTGGAGAGCGTGTGGAGGAAGGCAAACTTCACCACCTCGAACCAAGCCAAGGTGGCGCACAAAAAGAGGCCGAGCGCACCGTCACGCCAACCGCCGAGCCGCACATAGCGCCGCCAGAACTCGCGGGCGGGTGCCCCGATAAAATTGCGCCAACGAGTTTGGCGGCCTGCTTGCGCCAATGTGCGCGCCTCCGCCAAAGCATAAGCGCTCTGCTTCGCCCATAACTCGTCCAGGCGTTCGATGTTATGGTGCAGCAGATGGCCGTGCAACGTGGCGGCGGCACCGTCCAGAGCGGCGTACTCGTGGACAAGCCGCGTCTCATCGTAATGGGCGGCATTGCGGCGAAGCAGGCGCAACTGGTGGTCGGGATACCAACCGCCGCCGCGCAAAGCACGTCCGAAGAAGAGGTTGCGGCGCGGGAGCCAATAGCCGACTGCCGCAGGTCTGCCCGCGAGGAGCGCTTGGATTTCGGCGGCGAGAGCAGGAGTGACGCGCTCATCGGCGTCGAGGAAGAGCACCCACGGGCAGGTACACAGCCGGAGGGCGTGGTTGCGCTGGGCGGGGAACCCGCGCCAAGGGGCGCTGACGACGCGGGCACCGTGATTGGTGGCGATAGCGGCGCTGTGGTCGGTGGTGCGTTGGTCGAGCAGCACCAGCACCTCATCAGCCAACCCGGCCACGCTTGTCAGGCAACCCGCGAG
>CAIRDL010000838.1 GCA_903877345.1 uncultured Oscillochloris sp.
ATGACGAAGCGGACGTTTCAACCCCCTTCGTAGCGGGGCTTTAAGGCGTTGGACCTACTACATCGGCGTGCCGTTTATGATGGCAGATGTTTCAACCCCCTTCGTAGCGGGGCTTTAAGGCGTTGAGGATGCGGTCAACGGCCAGATCCGCTTGACGGTCACGTTTCAACCCCCTTCGTAGCGGGGCTTTAAGGCGTTGCAGAGCCTGTGGCGCTACGACAGCGGCCTCAGCCTGGTGTTTCAACCCCCTTCGTAGCGGGGCTTTAAGGCGTTGTTCTGGACCCATGCGGGGCAGGGTAGCGGCTACTCGAGTTTCAACCCCCTTCGTAGCGGGGCTTTAAGGCGTTGGGCAATTGCTGCCAGAACCTGAGAAACAGAGATGACGTTTCAACCCCCTTCGTAGCGGGGCTTTAAGGCGTTGCTGACGGCAGCCTGGTCGTGGACTATAATTCCCCCATGTTTCAACCCCCTTCGTAGCGGGGCTTTAAGGCGTTGATTCCCCCATGGCGGGGGATCGCGACTTCGACCAGGTGTTTCAACCCCCTTCGTAGCGGGGCTTTAAGGCGTTGGTGTGGGTGGCAGCAATGCTGCCCACACTCCCGTCACGTTTCAACCCCCTTCGTAGCGGGGCTTTAAGGCGTTGGCGACTTCAGCCGCGTCGTCGTCAACGACGGCAATGGGGTTTCAACCCCCTTCGTAGCGGGGCTTTAAGGCGTTGTCGCCGACCCCTCCACCCCGCAGCTTGCGGCTGGAGGTTTCAACCCCCTTCGTAGCGGGGCTTTAAGGCGTTGTTGAGACGTTTTGTATTTATACATTATGTACTCAAGTTTCAACCCCCTTCGTAGCGGGGCTTTAAGGCGTTGGCAGTAACATGCTAGTCCTCAACTGCGTGGCGACCGTGTTTCAACCCCCTTCGTAGCGGGGCTTTAAGGCGTTGGAGCTCGGCTGGCTACGCGATGAGCTGACCCGGTATGTTTCAACCCCCTTCGTAGCGGGGCTTTAAGGCGTTGTCGTCCTAACAACCAACCAGGGTTTATCAACTTGGAGTTTCAACCCCCTTCGTAGCGGGGCTTTAAGGCGTTGTTACGGGGGTGGTGTCAGACACCATTCCATCCCCGTGTTTCAACCCCCTTCGTAGCGGGGCTTTAAGGCGTTGTACGCCGACCACCGGCCATGTCCTACCGCCGACCGTGGTTTCAACCCCCTTCGTAGCGGGGCTTTAAGGCGTTGGTGATCCAGCCGGCCCCCACGCGGGTCCCGGCTACCCGTTTCAACCCCCTTCGTAGCGGGGCTTTAAGGCGTTGAGGCCGAAGGCCTGTTCGCCGACTTGACGGTTTTTTCGTTTCAACCCCCTTCGTAGCGGGGCTTTAAGGCGTTGGCGATGAAGGCCAATAGCTGTTATTTGAAGGACTGGGCGTTTCAACCCCCTTCGTAGCGGGGCTTTAAGGCGTTGTCCCTCGCAGTATGCCCATACGAGAATACGGCGTTGCGATGCGGTAAACCCTGATTGACCGAATACCTCCTAGAGACATGCTAGTTGCATTTCTGGCCGGATGCTCGTAGTATACCTCATGATGGCCTTCTTTGGGGGGTGGTTAGTTGGAGAAATTGGTGATGCATATCTGGGCACGTTGGCTCGCTGAATTGCCGGCTACCCTCCAACAGTTGATTGCGCGCAGGCATCGTATCTCACTCCCGCATGGCGTGACTCCGGCGGTGCGGGTTGCCCGCCTCCGAGCGGCGCTCTGTACGCCGCACCACGTCCAAGCGCTCTATTATACGCTACCGGCAGCGTGTCAGGTGGCGCTGCAACAGCTCCGCCAGACGCCGCATGGCCTCAATGCCGACTATGTGGATACGCAGTTTGGCCCGCTCCGCCCGCTCGCAGCGTTACGCGCTGACCCGCACCCACGTTCGACGACGGAACAGCTTGTGCTGGCAGGGTGGTTGCTGCCACGCCCGGTGGCGCGTAATCACCCGTTGCACTATTGCCTGCCACCGGAACTCCGGCTTTGGTTGCCAACCCCGCTGGCGGTGGGGTCAGACCATGTGACGGTGACGGTGCCGACGACGGTGCCCGTGCCCCCGGCCGCCGTCGCGGCGGCGGTGATCCTTGTGACGGCTGCCGAGCACCCGCTTACCTTTTTTGGGGCGGGTTCGTTGGGGGTGGACGCGCTCCGGCGGCTCGTTGCACGCCTCGATCCCCACGCGGTATCGTTGGTGCGCTGGCTCGTGCCGTTGCTTTGTGATCTGCGTCTGTTGGTTGGTATGGGAACGACGTTGGTCGCTGCGCCCACGGTCGCTGCGTTTCTGCGCCGTCCCTTGATCGAGCGTGCGCGGTTGCTTCAGGAGGCGTGGCTCGCCACCCGTCATGCGGAGGCGTGGCTTGCGTTGCCCACCCGCGCCCGCACCAGTCTGGATTGGCCGGCCCTGCGCCGCCGCTTGCTGGTCTGGACGGCGGAACTTCCCGTTGGGGTTGCCCTTGATCCCGCGCCGCTCTATGCCCACTGTGCGGCAGCATTCGGCCCGCTGACCCGTGGCCTTGGGCATACGGCACGGGCAAGGCCACGCACGCCGTGGCATGCCGACCGCTCGGCTGCGGTGTGGGATCAAGCGCTGGTTGGCCCGCTTACATGGCTTGGCCTTGTGCGCTGGGAGCCGGAGGACGCGCCGCAGGAGGAGCGACGCTGTTGGGTCACGCGGCTTGCCCAGGCCCCGCTTGAACCCTTTGACCCGGCGTTAGCCCCGGTGCTGGATGCGCCCGCTCCGCCGTGGCAGTACGGTGCAGCGGGGACGCTCATGATTCCGCTGGTGAGTGTGGATGCGACAGTGCTTGACCTGCTGCCCTTTGCCTCCTGGGCAGCGGCGACGCCGACGAGCTTGCACTACACTATTGATCACCGGACACTGGCGCGGGCGACGGCGGCGGGGTATGCACGCTCGGCGTTACAGGCGTTGCTTGCACAAAAAGTTGGGCCGCTGCCTGACATGTGGGTGCAACTGGTGACTGAACCAGCGGCGGCACGGGTGCAGATCATTCATGCGGCAATTGCCCTCACAGATGACGCACAGGTACTTGACCGGGCGGTGCAGCAACGTTCGGTACGCCGCTATGTCGCGCACCATGTGGCCCCAGGGGTAGTGCTCGTGGAACCTACGGATGTTGCGGGGTTGAGTCGAGCGCTGACCCGTGCGGCCCTTGCGGTTACGATTCGAGGGACGGCGCACCCACCACCGGCAGCCGCGTTGACTCCGGCGGAGTGTGCGTTGCTGGTGGAGGCGTGTGACTTTTTTCGCACGCACGGGCCAGGGAATGACCACGCTCTTGAGCAACTGAGCGCCCGCTTGCGCGCCCAACTGCCGGCAACGCAGCTTGCGCCGCCACCACAGGCGACGGACGAGCATGCGCCGCCATTGACGGCGTGGCCTACGACGTTGCCGGATGATCCGGTGGCGGCGTTGCGGGCGGCGCTTGGGCAACGCCGCGCCGTGCAGGTGGTCTATCAAGCGGCCCAAGCCGCAACCCCGACGCCGCGTACCGTGCGTCCATTGCGCCTGGAATTGATCGGGGCGCATTGGTATTTGCATGCCTTTTGTCTTGCGAAACAGCGGGCCTTGACCTTTCGCGTTGATCGGATGCAGGCGCTTCAGGTGCTTGAGCGCGTCCCAATGACCGCGTCTGTGCCCCGTACCCAGCGCATGGGGAAGCGGTCACGGGGGCGGCGACGTGGGGTGTTTGCCGCCCCGGTGCGGGCACCGCATGCGTCGGGTGGGGCTTGGCTGGAGCCATAGGGGTGCTACCCACGATCCCGCACGAGGTAGTAGCCCTCATCGGCGGTGATTTGGCCGATGCCGACGATCTGGATGCGCTGCACGGCGAGGGTGTCGAGGCGGTAGCAGCGCACACTGTCGGTCTTTAGATCAATCAGCGTGCGGAGCAACCGCCCTAGTTTGGCAAGTTCTTGTGTACTGAGGTAACACTCGAAGACACTATACTGCACGCGGGTGCCGTAGCCTTTGAGCAGCTTCATGACTTTCGTCCGACGTTTATCGTTCACTATGTCATAACAGATGATGGTGAACATGGCCCTACTCCGGCACGTACGGCACGTAGGCGGGTTGCTCTTCGCGAATGAGACGGGCCAGCCCTTGCGCTTGGAGCAGCAGCACGCGCCGCAGGGCCGTCTGCTCATTGGAGGCAAGGGGCACGGGCGCGTGCATCAACGCCTCGTAGCGGGCAAGGTAAATGGCGCGTCCGGTCGCGTTGAGATGTACGGCGTTCGGGCGCTCAACCGGCTGCTCAAAATGTTCTCCGCTGAGGTGGCCTTGCCCAAGCAGTTCAAGGACCATCCGATCCACAATCAGCGGACGAAATTCCTCCATTAAATCAAGGGCCAACGAGGGGCGACCATCTTCAACCGCGTGAAATGCGCCAAGGTACGGGTCAAGGCCGACGGCGTACACGTTCGTCCGCACATCGTGGAAGAGCAAAGTGTAACCGAAGGAGAGCGCGGCGTTGAGCGGGTCGGGGGGCGGGTAGTAGGCCCGCCCGGCAAAGCCCCATTGGGCGGCGAAGACGGTGCGCCACGCACCGAAGTAGGCCGCCGCCCCGGCCCCTTCGTGGCCGCGTACAGTGTCAATACTTGGGGCCGTCGCAACAGCAGCCTGCGCTTGGTCAAGCTGCACGATGGCGATGCTCGCAGACGGCCAACCCGCTCGTCGCAGCAAGGTGCGCTGGTTCGCCAGCTTGCCCGCGACGATAGCCCGTGCCAAGGCGAGGCTCCAGGTAGGGTCAAGCATCTTCACCATTTGCTTCATTCGCAAGTCAATCATATGCGACGGCCCATCGGCCACCATGCCGTAGGGCGTGCCGCCGTGCCGGGAGGTGTAAAGTACCGGCACGCCTCGTTGGAGCAAATCTACCATCAGGGCGGTCGAGATCTGCACGCCCCGGCCCATCAGGACGATGCGTTCCACCTTATGCAGCGGCACTTCGCGCAGGGTTTTGCCCTGCTTGGTGACGAGGATCTGCTGATCGCGTTTGCGTATGAGGGCACCCTGTTCATCAACATAGAGCGTTGCCATTGAACGATTCCCTTCTTAGACAAGGTTTCAGGTGTCGGGTCTCAGATTTCAGGTCGAGGGCATCAGAACGCCTTGCATGCGCGCAAACTGTAAAGTAGCCGTGAGCCTTGTCTTAGACAAGGTTTCAGGTTTACCGTTCGTAGCGCAGGCTTCCAGCCTGCCGACGCGCATCTGGCAGGCTGGAAGCCCGCACTACGAACGGCGCACGTCGCCAGCGTGCATGGGAATGCCATGCCTGACAATCTGCAATGGTCTTACTTGCGCCGTCGCAGGTTGCGCTGGGCGGCTTGGGTACTGGTACGCGCTTGGTTCGCCACTTTGCGGAGTACGGCTTCGGCCTCGGCAAAACTGGTGGCTCCGGCGGCGAGGGTGGGGCCACGCCGCGCCGGAACGAAGGCTTTGCCGAGGAACTCCAGCCCGTCGGCGTAGGCAATGACCCGCGTCTTGCTCCCGTTGAGGGCGAGCCGCAAGGTTGCCAATTGGCGGTGAGCAAGGTCGAGGGCGCGTTCGGCCTCGGCCTGGGACGCGCACATCACCACGAAGTCGTCTACGAAGCGCACGAGGCGCAACCCCTGGCTGGTAAGGGCGACATCAAAGGGGTGCAGGTAGATATTGGCAAGCAGCGGTGAGAGCGCGCCGCCCTGCGGGGTACCGCGTCCGAGACCATCCTGCATCCGTAGCGCGACCTCACCCGCCGCGACGGCCCCCGCTGCGACGGCCCCGGCGAGCAGGGCACGCCGCAGGCCCAACCGTTGGAGATAGGGCATGACTTGGCGTGCCCCGTGTAAGGCTGGTTTGCCGAGCGTGAAGGCACTCCAGAGCAGCGTTTCCAAGTTGCCGTGGCGGGCGGGGAAACGCCCGCTTGGCCCGCCCAGTTCCCAGGCGTCGAGCGCGGCGGCGTTCACCAGGGGTTCCTCGTAGTGGTGCGGGAACGAAGCGGGAGCGGCAACGGGGTCGCTGCCTCGGAGGTGGTGCAGAAGCGCTCGGGTGCGGGCCAGCAGGGCCGAACCATCGTGCGGGTGCCCATCGGCAGTCAAGGTGGCCCCTTCGTCAATGGTCAGGACGCCGGCCTGGAGCCATTGCGCGATGAGTTGAAGCACCGCCGGTTCGTTAATGCGCTGGCGCACGAGGGAGAGCAAGATGCGCTGGTCAATCGTATCGAAAAACGCGGCGATGTCCGCATCGGCAGCCCAGGTGAGCCCTTGCTCCGCATAGCGCTCCACCCGACTGACGGCAGCCGGTACGCCGATGCCGAGCCGCGAACCGTAGGAGCAGTCGAGAAAGTATGGTTCAAAGAGCGGTTGGAGTACCTGTTGCACCGCCCGTTGCGCCACGCGGTCGCGGACAGCGAGAATAGCGATGGCACGGACACCGCCGCCGGGCTTCGGAAGGTGGGCCGGACGCGGTGGAAGCGGACGATAGACGCCGGTGCGGACTTCATCGGTGAGTTGGGCCATAAAGTGCGTCCAATTGGCCTCGAAATCGCGCAACGTGATGGCGTCGGTACCGGCGCTGCGGCGGCGTTGGGCGACCGCGATGTTGCTGCGGACACGCCGCCACGCGGTGGTCATATTCTCCACGCTACAGATCTGTTCGAGCAGCGGTGGGCCGACGTACGGGGGAAAGAGTGCCATCGGTTAGTCCTCCATTTCATGCGTTGCGGCGTCTGTAGCCGCATTGGCGACATAGGCGCGTCCGGCGGCCCGGCGACCGTAGAGCGCTTCCCAGGCCAGGGCATCGGCGAGCCGGTTGAGCGCCCGGGGCACGGCGATGAATTCAATTGCGGGAAAGCGCTGGGCGAGCGTTGCGGCTTCGGCGTGGAGAGGCCGCAACGCCGGCGCACGAACGGCAGCGCGCCCAGCGAGTTGGTCTACGACCACGCGGCTATCGGTGAGGCAGCGCACCGGCTGACCAGGGTAATGGCGGAGCGCGAACTGCATCCCGGCGATGAGCGCCTGATACTCCGCTTCGTTGCAGGTAGCGGCGGGGGCGCGCAGGCAG
>CAIRDL010000839.1 GCA_903877345.1 uncultured Oscillochloris sp.
CTAAATCTTCAGGTACAAGTGCTGGCTTCAACAAGCTCAGCCAGCGTTCGTTGGCTTTGACAAGCTCAGCCAGCGTTCGTTGGCTTCGACAAGCTCAGCCAGCGTTCGTTGGCTTCAACAAGCTCAGCCAGCGTTCGTTGGCTTTGACAAGCTCAGCCAGCGTTCGTTGGCTTTGACAAGCTCAGCCAGCGAGGACGCTGCGGGCGAGCACGCAGGCTGAGCTTGTCGAAGGCAGCACCTAGCTTCCAATTCGTCGCGTAGTCTGCCTTGCCACGGTGTCGGGCCACCGTAGAATGGTACAAGCCGCGATAGATCATCTCCATCGACAGGGCATGGAAGGGGCGATTCAGGGCTTCTGCCACCGCAGCGGTCAGATCGACCAACACCGCATACCGAATCCATGTCGCCCAAACCTGGATCTGGATGGCATGTTTCAAACCAGCTTGACAGTCCGTATGGTTCGTAGGAGCGGCTTCAGTCGCGTTACAAAGCCTTGCACGGGGCTAAAGCCCCTACTACGAACGGGTCAAGCTGAAACATGCCTAACGCATAGCTTCCTGCCATGCTCAACCTAACCCCCATCCTACTGCTCGCTGATTGTAATGCCCAAAATCGTCTCGCCGGGCGTAGTGGCGGTTTGGGGATCACGTAGCGGAATGCCGTCAACAATGGGTTGGCCCGTAATGACGCGCCCGAAAATGGTGTACTGGTTGTTAAGTTGCGGGGTTGGGGCAGTGGTGATGAAGAACTGTGAGCCGGCGCTGTTCGGGTCATTGGTGCGCGCCATCGCCAACAGGCCGGGCCGGTCGTACAGAATCTTGTCAGTGAATTCGGCGGGAATCGCGTACCCAGGGCCACCGCCGCCGGTGCCTGCCGGGTCGCCGCCTTGGGCCATAAAACCAGCCATGACGCGGTGCCACGTCAGCCCGTTGTAGTAGTTTTGGCGGGCCAGGAAGACAAAGTTATTCACCGTCTGGGGGGCAATGGCGGGCAACAGTTCAAGCACGATGTCGCCTCGGGGCGTCTTAATCGTGGCGGTGTACTGCTTCGTCGCATCAATTGTCATCGGCGGTGCCACCGGGAACGTGTGGGTGACGGCGGTCGGCAGCACGCCAGCAACCAGCGGCGAGGGCGGACTAGTCGGCAGGTCGGCGACAGATGGGGCGCTTGGTCGGGCAAGCGCTGAAGCGGCGAGCGCCGTCGTGAGGGGCGGCGCGGCATTCTGCCCGCCGGAGCGACTGACGAGGACACCGGCAACAGTACCGAGGACGAGCAGGACGACAATAGCTGAGAGGATGCCCGGCATAGGGTTGCTGGGCGGCGGGGTCGGCTTACCTTTGAGACGCGGCTGGCTCATGGGTGAAAGCTCCGTCGGGTAGACACGGGTAGGCGCAGTGTGCTAGCCTATCTGCGCGCCCATTATAGCGTAGACCAGATTTTTTGATTTTAGCTTTTTGCTTGTCGCTACCATGTGCTGAAAATCCTCAGATGACAACCGCACCGCATCTTGCTGCGACAAATCTGCAATCTAAAATCCGAAATCTGTCGTTCAGCCCAACTGAGTCGCCAGATCAGGTGCCCGGCGGGCGATCTCGGCACGCAGACGTGCCAGGGCCAAGTCGCCAGCTTTCGCTTCAAGCATAAGGTCGAAGGGCGGGAGACCACGGGCAGCGCGGAGCAGCCGTTCGAGGTCGCCCGCAGCGATGAAGTCGGCATGCTGACCGGGGCGGGGCGGCACGATGCGCGGCGGGTCGCCAGCGCGCCCAGGTAACAGATGCGCCTCGCTGCGTGGACTGCTCAAATGGGCTTTAGGGCGCACACCGGTGGGCCACGTTGCCAGGGCGAGGCCGAGCGCCAGACTCAGCGGCAGCCCTTCGGGGTTGTGCAATTCCCAGTGGAGGGCATCGAAGACCACGGGCACGCCGCAAAGCTGGTGAAGCGCAAGGATCTGGGCCAGACTGGGGCCAGCGTCTTCATGTTCAAGCACCAAGCGCGCTTGGGCTTGGGGCGAAAGCGCCTGGTAGCGGGCGGCGAAGCGTTGCGCGGCACCCGCCTCAGTTGTACCGAGATGGGCGACCATCACGCCCTCAACCGGGCCAGGTGGCCGACTGGCGTCGAGAGCGCTCAACAGGGCCGCTGTGGCCTCGATGGTGGTAATGGCGGCAGCGGCGTGGCTTTCGTCAGGGGCCGCCAACGAAAGACTGAGCGGCAAGTGAATGGTGACGCGCACGCCTTGGATGGCGAGGCGTGCCGCCAAGGCTTCCAGTTGCGCCTCACAGGCGACCAATTGGGGAAAA
>CAIRDL010000840.1 GCA_903877345.1 uncultured Oscillochloris sp.
AAGAAGGCCGCTGAGCCTTCGCCCATCACGAAGCCATCAGCGCCATCGCCGAAGGGCCGCGTGCCAGTAGCCGAAAGGGCACCAATCTTACAGAACTTCACGAAGGTCGAAATGCCCATGTTGCGGTCTACTCCGCCAGAAATCACGGCATCAACGTGGCCTTCGGACAACATCTCGACCGATGCCGCTACCGCAGCGAAGGTCGAGGCACACGCAGCATCAGTGATGAAGTTAGGGCCGCGCAAATTAAGCACATTCGCCACGCGCCCGGCCACGATGTTGGGCAACTCACCCGGCATCGAGTCTTCACTTGCCTGGGGCAGCGTGCGGTTCACTTCAGCGTGGAACTGATCGAGGATGCTGGCCTGCACGCCACTCGGCAGCGCCTGGAAAGCGCTGGTAGCTCGCAGCCGATTGGCAAACTCGGGGTAAACGATACGCTGGTTGGTGATGTAGTGCAGTTCGCCGCCCATCGCCGTGCCGAGGATGACGCCGGTGTTGTCAGTGTTGAGCGGACGGTCGGGATAGCCCGCGTCAGCCAGCGCCTCAGCGGCAATACTGACCGCCCACTGCTGACCCTGATCCATCGCGGCTGCTACTTTGGGCGGAATACGGAAGCGCTGCCAGTCGAACTGAAACCCCTTCACCCAACCCCCGATAATCGAGTAGGTCTTATCGGGCGCATTATGGTCGGGGTCGTAATAATCCGCGATGCTCCACCGATCGGCGGGCGTCTCGGTAATACTGTAGCGCTTGTTGAGAATATTCTGCCAGAACGCCCGCGCATTGGGCGCATCCGGCAGAATGGCACCAACGCCAACAACGGCGATGGCGCGATCTGCAGTGTCCATTAACTTTAGTTCCTTTGTGACGCCCGTCCCCCGACCGCTTGCCTCTCGCATACAAAAGGCAAGGCCGGGGGTTAGAGCCGTAGCGGCGTGGTTCACAAGGGGCGGTTTCAGCGTAACGGTTCGTAGCGCAGGCTTCCAGCCTGTTGCGTTCGATCTGAAACCTGAAACCTGGCCCCCGAAACCTAGCCTGCGCGCCCTTATTCCGCCGGGTAAGCTGCGACCAGTTTCTCAGCAGCGAGGTTCATATCCTCGATCTGACCACCCATCGCGCTATAAATCGTCGGCAGGCCGAGGCTCGCCGCGAAGTTCGGGTCAGTCTGACCGGCAGCAAGCGTCCAGTGCAACCCTTCGGTAGCAACCTTAAACGCGGCTTCGCGGGCGTGGATGCGGGCAAAAAGCCGCTGGGTCGTGGGGTCAAACGGCGTCGCCACGGACGGCTTCGTGGCGGAACGCTCACTATAGATCGCGGCGGTCTCGGCCCAGGCGATGATCTCGCCCAGACGGAAGAGCACATGCTGATTGCGGGTCAGGCGGTCGAGGCGCGCACGTTCGAGGATAAGTGCCAGAGCGCGCATCGCCAGGGCAGCGGCAGCCGCGCCAGTATCGGGCGTCGTGCGGGCCAGTTGTTCGAGCTTGACCGCCCAATCATTGTAGAACGCGCCCTTGGTCTTCAGGTGCAACTGCCAACGGTCGCGGGCAATCGTCCACTCCATAATCTCCGAGGTACCCTCGTAGATACAGGTAATGCGGACATCGCGCTTGACCTTCTCGACCATATACTCCTTGGTGTAGCCATAACCACCGTGGGCCTGGATCGCGTCCTCGGCGGCCTTATTGCCGCTCTCGGTGGCAAAATACTTCACCACGGCCCCTTCCGTCTGCTGGTTGGGGTCGCCGCCGTCAATCCGCTCAGCCACCCACTCAATGTAGGAGCGCGACGCCTCCAGCCGAACAGCGTTGGGGACGAGCAGTTTGTGGGTGTACGCTTGTTTCGTTGAGAGCAACGCCCCACCCTGGACGCGGGTCTGACTATAGCGAATGGCGCGTTCCAGCGCACCCCAACCACCACCGAGGCCGAACGCGGCAACCATCAGGCGGGTGTAGCCAAAGACAGCCTGGGCCTGCGCGAGACCCTGACCCTCGACGCCGCCAATCAGATTCTCGACCGGGATAAAGACCTCGTCGAGAAAGAGCGCCGCCGTATTCGAGGCGCGGATACCGTGCTTATCTTCGGGCTTCCCGAAGCTAAAACCGGGCTGACCGGCCTCCATCGCAAACCAAGTCGGGCCACCGGGAGCATTGGCAAGAATGGTGTAGAGCTTCGCCACGCCGCCGTTCGAGATCCACTGTTTCCGTCCCGAGATTTTGTAACCGACAATCTTGCCGTTTTCCTCGACCGGCACAGCTTTTGTCGTCAATGAACCAAGATCCGAACCCGCCTGAGGCTCCGTGGCCCCATAGGCAACCAACAACCCCTCGCGGGCGATCCGGCCCATCCAATGGGCCTTTTGCTCAGGGGTACCGCCAACCACAATCGGGTCAGTGCCAAGAAAGGTCGCC
>CAIRDL010000841.1 GCA_903877345.1 uncultured Oscillochloris sp.
CGCCGTCCAGTCAGGATGTTCCGCATCGGTAAAATAGAGCTTGAGCCTCGCCGCAACGTGGTTCAACGAAGCCGGGTAGCGCACCCGCAGCGTCAAATCGCGCTGAAACTGATGTACCTCCTGCCCTTGGGCATCCACCGCCGTCAGCGTGAAGCGCACGCCCGCCGAACGAAGGCCGAGGATCGGCTGATCAGCGTGCGCCTGATAGCTAATCGTGGCCGCGCTACTCACCGCACCCGGCGGCAGCGTGACCGCCAGTTGCCCATCCGCCGATTGCAGCGTCCCGCCCTGCTCAGGCACGACCGACAACGTTTCAGACGAGGCACCCAACGGCGCACTCGTCTGAATCAGCGGAAGAAAGACTTGGTGTGCTCCAACGGCACTCTGGGTTACCGGCGGTGCCCGGCTAACATCTACACCAGCGCCAACCAGCGGCAGCAGCGGATCAGCCGCAGCGCCATTCACTTGTTGGCGGGTCAATGCGTTGGGGCCAACAACTTGGGGCGCACCATTGCCGAGATGCGCCAGCGGGTTGGGCGGTGCCGGGCGCGTGACGGTCGGCACTTCAGGCAGCGCAGGAGTTAGCCGCTCAGGGGTCGCATTGGGCAGCGCGGGCGGCACTTCAGACAGCGCAACCGCTTCGCCCACAGGCACAACCAATGTAGCAGCCGAGGCCGACGGAACCGGGGCAAACCACGGCGTCAGCGTGAGCAACATGCTCACTAGCGTGAGCACGTGGAGGAGACGAAACTGGGATGGCTGGCGTCGCATACGAAAAACCCTCCACAACAAGCCACGAAAAACTGATCGAAACTGATCAATCTGCTTGCGCGTTGGAGGGTGAAGCTATGACGAGAGCAGCAGGAAGATGCGGGGTGCAAAGAACGGGTGCCAAGTCTGACCACGCAACCGCCGAACCATCGGGTAAGGTGTGCAGACTGTAGGCAGGAATGTTGCGATCCTGGGGCGTACGCGCATTATAGTATGGCAGTGCAATTTAGGCAATAGGATGCCCATTGATGGTAGCAGGGTAGTGTAAAAACTAGGTAAACAAACGTACTACACAGGATAACAATTTCGACACCTGTGGAGTACGTTTGCCATCAGCACCACGCCGAAACGCAGGCAACGCGTCAGCGCTCCAGCACAACCACCGTCTCGATGTGGGGTGTTTGGGGGAATAAGTCAACCGGTTGGAGGCGCTCGAGGCGGTAGCCTGCCCGTAAGAGTGGCGGCAGGTCACGCCCGAGGATGCCGGGGTGACACGAGATGTAGACCAAGCGGGGCGGGGCGAGGCGGGCCAGTTCTTCAAGCACGGCGGGGTGGCAACCACGCCGTGGCGGGTCAAGCACCGCCCCCGTAAAGGGGCCAGCCAGACTCGGCAGGGCACGTTCGACCGGGGCATGGACAAAATGCACCTCGTCGCTGTCGTTCAGGGCCGCGCTGCGCTTCCCGTCCGCCACAGCGTCGGCATACTCCTCGACCGCAGTTACCGTCGCCCCGGCAGCCGCCAACGGCAGGGCGAAGGTGCCCACACCACTGTAGAGGTCGAGCAACTGTGCGCCCGGCCCAGGCTCAAGCGCTTCGGTGACGAGTTCAAGCAGGTGCGCCGCCTGCGGTACATTCACCTGAAAAAAGCTCGTAGGACTCAGGCTAAAAATGCAACCGCCAAGCGCATCGTAAAGTTCACGTACGCCCGAACCTCTGAGCGGGCCGGGTATATCAAGCACGACCCCGGCCAACGCGGGTACTTGCGCCCGCCAAGCCTTAGCCAGCCCTTCGAGGGTGTCCAGTGTTGCCTTGGGGTGCGGGTGAAGCATAGCGAGGCTGTAGCCGAACGTCGCACTGGCCCGCAAGGTCACGCCTTCAAGCAACTCTGGGCGCAACAACGGGGCGAGCGCCGCCAGGGCTTCGTTGAGGGCCGGGAGCAGCAGCGGGTCGGTGGTGGTGGGCCGCAGATCGCGGGTGCCGACCGCGTAGTAGCCGATGCTCTGCCCCTGGACATGGAAGCGGGCGGTGTTGCGGTAGCCCCACGGGTGCGGGGCGGCGATGATAGGGGCAAGCGGCGGCGTATGCACATCCGCCAGTTTCGCCAGTTGGTCGCGGATGATGGTCATCTTCAGGCGCAACTGGGCGGGATAGGCGATGTGCTGCCAAGCCGCGTGACCACTGTCCGTCACGCGGGGGGCGACCCGGTCAGGCGAAGGCGTCAGCACCTCAAGCAGCGCACCGCGTGCGTAGTTGGACTTCTGCTCAGTCAGGCGCAGGCGCACCCGTTCACCGGGCAGCGCCCCACGCACGAAAACGACGAGGCCCGCGTGCCGCCCTACCCCGTCTCCACCCTGTGCGATCCCGTCAATGGTCAACTCAAACGTGGTCTCGCTCGTCACTGCTACTTGCCTTTAGGCTCGGATTTTAGATTTTAGATTTTAGATTGCAGATTTGCCGTAACAGGACACGGTGCATTTGCTAAATTGTCAAGCTGGTTTGAAACATGCCTTGGGCATGCTTCAAAATCGGGCATTTCAGCTTGACAGTTGCAACCTACAGCCATACCACATACCACATACTCTTTGCGGCTTTGCGGCTTTGCGTCAGATCGCTGGACTGTCAAGCTAGATTGAACCATGCCCTATCCCGCCGTCAACGGAACTCAAACACTTCC
>CAIRDL010000842.1 GCA_903877345.1 uncultured Oscillochloris sp.
CCGGGCCGTGCGTCGGTTCCGGGCCGTGCGTCGGTTCCGGGCCGTGCGTCGGTTCCGGGCCGTGCGTCGGTTCCGGGCCGTGCGTCGGTTCCGGGCCATGCGTCGGAGAAGGTTCCTGCGTCGGAGAAGGCTCCTGCGTCGGAGAAGGCTCTTGCGTCGGAGAAGGCTCCTGCGTCGGAGAAGGCTCCTGCGTCGGAGAAGGCTCCTGCGTCGGAGAAGGCTCCTGCGTCGGAGAAGGCTCCTGCGTCGGAGAAGGCTCCCGTGTCGGAGAAGGCTCCCGCGTTAGCGGATCTGGCGTGTGCGTTCGCGTGGGCGGCAACGCCTCACGGGTCGCTTCTGGAGTGGGTGTGTCGGCTGGTATAGCGGTATGGCTGACGGTTGACGCAATGGTGGCGGTGGGCAATTCGGCTGTCGCCCTAGGTGGCGCGGGCGGCGCTAGTGTGCGGCTAGGGTGAGGCGATGGCTGAAGGGTTGCCTCAGGGGTTACGGTGACGGAAGGCTCGGGCGTGGGGCTACTGGTCGGTTGCCGAAGCGCTGTCGCCATCAGCGTCGCCGTCGGTTCAGGTGAGAAGGAAGGCGTTGGCCTTCGTGTGGTTGGCGAAGCGACTGGCGTGACCGGCTGGTCAACGGGGTCATTCAAATGGGCCGCCGCAGCAACGCTGGCCGCCCGCGCCGCCCGTAGCGCCTCGCGGTTCTCGGCAGGGATTACGTCCATCGTCTGGTCAAAATTGGCTTGGTGGGCGACCAACTCGTTGTTGTAGCGCTCGGCCAAGGCGCTACGACGTTCGACAGGAATCGCATTAATCGCCTCAGCCGCCTGGTGGTAGTTGGTCTGGAGATCATCAATCAGGTCAGGCTGAATAGGCCGCCCAGCCCGACCCAGGGCGGTGATCTCATTGGCACGACGGGTGGCAAGACTAAGGCTCAGCATGGCCCGCTCGGCAGGGTCACCGGTAAGGCTGAGGCGGGCGCTTTCACTGGTCCGTTTCAGGCCATAGAGCGTGTCGCCGGGGAGGCTGTGCTCGGCTAGGGCCACCCCACTCCCAAGTATCAAGAACACGAGGACGAAAGCTGCGGCCAAGCGCACTAGCATACCGCCCCCCCAAGCCCAACCCGTCGGTTGGGGCCGATGGGCGCGGCGCAAAGCCAAGCGGGCGCGTGTCTGGGCGGCAGCCCTGACTTGACGCGGGAGTGCCGGGGGTTGCCACGTTTGCAGCGCGAGGCGGGCGGCTAACAGCGGCTCGAGCTCGGCGGCCTCTTGCGGGTAATCACGCAAAATGACCTCGAGCGCCTCACCCTTATTCAGACGGGCCAGTGCCTGGTCAAGGTTGAGTTCAAACGTGGGGCGAAGATCTTCCATACGGACGGTCGCTTCCACAATCCAAGATCAGCGTTAGCGTCGTTCGATGCCAAGGAAACGGGCCAGCGAGCCAAGCGCCCGGTGCTGCATCACCTTCACGGCCCCTTCGCTCCGGCCTGTGAGGGCCGCCACCTCGGCGTTACTCCGCTCCTCAAAGAAGCGCATCAGCACAACCTCACGCTGGTCAGGCGTAAGCTGATCAATGGCGGCGCGCAGGGCCTCGGTCTCATTGGCGGCAATGATCTGCTCTTCAGGGGCGGGGTCATGCGATGCGATCTCAATGTCGAGGGGAACCCTAGAGCCTTGGCGGCGCCGCACACTGTCAATTACCAAGTTGTAGGCGATCCGGTAGAGCCAAGCGGCAAAGGCTGCATCAACGCCGTTGGGCGGGGGGCGGAAAGTGCCGAGCCGCTCAACCACACGTAACCACAAGTCGCCGTACAACTCCTCAGCTTGGCTCGCGTCACCGCAACGGGCATAGAGGTAACGAAACAGCGGGTCGGCAAACCGATGATAGATCACATCGAAGGCCCGCTGATCGCCCTGCTGTGCCCTGGTCAATACTTCGCTGAGATTACTCTCCCAGCTTGCCACGGCGCCCCCTTATGCTCTATCGCTAGAAGAAACGAAGGCTAGTACGGGAAGTTACGGGTGTAGTTAGGAGATGTCCACACAAAATGAGCGTGTCGGCAAGCCGTTCCGCACGCTCCTTTAGGATAGCTGATCAAAGCCTTGTGTGGAGACAGTACCTTTGGCCTGTCTTTCGTGGGTTATGGGCATAAATAAGGTTTTTCTTGACCCGTGATGCGTGATCCGTGATGCGCGATCCATGATAAGGCCGTGCCATGACCGATCACGGGTCACGCATTACGTCTCACGGGTCACGCATTACGCATCTGTGCCTTTGTGATGAAGCAAACAGGATGACGCGCTACCCACCGTTGGGCGCTATAATGGCGTTAGCGGGTTCACCTATGGCCTGCCAATCATGAAAGCGAAAGCCCCCGTGCTTCAATCAAAGAACCCTGTCCTGTTCGTCGTAATCACGCTGCTACTGGCGGCTTGCGGCGCTGCTGCGCCCCCTGTTGCGGAGCGCTCGACTATCGAGGAGCGGCAAACCGTTGTGGCGCTGCAAGCTCGCCCCACGCTCGTGCCCCTCACGCCTGGCCCTACCCGCACGCCCAACCCGCCGTCGCCCGGCCTTGAGGCGGCACTGGAACTGCGCGCCGACGATCCACGCGCCCTTGGCAACCCCAATGCGCCGGTCACGATTATCGAGTTTACCGATTTCGAGTGTCCCTTCTGCCAACAGTTCTTCCGCGAGACGCGCCCGCAACTCCTGACGCAATTTGTCGAAACGGGCATCGTGCGGCTTGTCGCCCGAGACTTCCCCTTAGTTTCCATCCACGCCTCGGCCCTTTCGGCAGCCATTGCGACCCGTTGCGCTGCTGACCAGGGGAAGTACTGGCCGATGTATGAGCGCCTCTTTGCGACACATCAGGAAGAGTGGGGTGGCGTGCCCAAGCGTGATCGCGAAGTCTTTGTCACGTTCGCCACTGACTTGGGGCTAACAACAGAGACGTTCCGGGCTTGTCTCAACGATCCGGCCAGCGAGCAGGCGGTGCAGGCTGAGTTGAACGCTGCGGCCCGCCTCGGGATCAACTCGACGCCAAACTTCCTGGTGAACGGGCAGATCCTCAAGGGCGCGCTACCCCTGAGTGCCTTCGCCAAGCTGATCGCGCAAGCGACAGGCCAAGCGAATCCATAAGGGATGCGGAAAATTTAAAATGTCCCGGTCGTCGTGTGACCCGTGATGCGTGATCCGTGACGAGGCCGCACCCTGAGC
>CAIRDL010000843.1 GCA_903877345.1 uncultured Oscillochloris sp.
CCGACCCAGATGGGGCGGAAACGCCCTTTTAACGAAGCGAGGAATGCAGCGAAGGCTTCCCAATGCGGAACACTAGTCCCTACCGCGTATCGGTCTCACCAATAGTGAGGTTCTAACCCTGGCAGTGAGCGGGGGCACGGTCTATGCCGGGGGGGACTTTACCACCATCGGCGGGACGACCCGCAACTACCTCGCCGCCATCAACGTGAGTGACGGCAGCCTCACCTCATGGGACCCCAACGCCGATAATACGGTCAACACCCTGGCAGTGAGCGGGAGCACACTCTACGCCGGGGGAGGGTTTGTCGCCATCGGCGGGCAGCTTCGTGCGAATCTGGCCGTGTTTGATGCGCCGATCAGCCCAAGGAGTGGCCCGCTGACGGGTGGTACCATCGTCACCATCATTGGTACCGGCTTCACCGGCGCGACAGAGGTCACCTTCGACGGTGTGGCGGGCACTGGCCTCAGCGGCGTAAGCGACACGCAACTCATGGTGACAGCCCCGGCCCACGCAGCCGGCGCGGTGGATGTGGTCGTCACTACCCCCGGCGGGACGGCGACGAGCAGCTTCACCTACCAAGCCCCGCCCGTCGCCACCACCAACGCGGCCACGAACCTCAGCGCCAGCGGTGCCACGCTCAACGGCAGCGTCACCGCCAACGGGGCCAGCACCAGGGTGCAGTTTGAACTGACCCGTACGAGCGGTGACTACACCAACGCAATCACCACGACCGCCACACAGTCGTCGGGACTCGGCAGCAGTACCACGACGGTCAGTGCCACACTTAGCGGGCTGAATGCCAACACGACCTACTACTTCCGCGTGGTTGCCACGAGCGTCGGCGGCACGACCACTGGCAGCGAGCAGAGCTTCACGACCAACCTAGACGGCACACCGACGATTAGCTTGGGGCCGGTGAGTCTGCCCAGCGGCAAGATCAGCACCGTCTACACCCAGACGATCAGTGCCACTGGCGGCACCGCGCCCTACAGCTTCACCCTCAGCGCGGGTAGCCTGCCTAGCGGGTTGACTTTGGGCACCAACGGGAAACTCAGCGGGACGCCGACGGTAACGGGAACCACCACCTTCACCGTGACCGCGACCGATGCCAGGGGCTTCACTGGTAACGCACGCTACGAACTGCTCATCCGCTCCCACCCGACGGTGGACTACACCGAAATCACGGTGAAGTCGCTCAAAGAGATCATCATCTCTGGTACGGCAACCCCCGAATGCACGATTGAAGTCGAGCTAAGTTTCGACGCTCCCGCAGCGGGACAGACGGCGGCGGTCTTGATCTACCGCGTGACGGCTGACCGCAATGGCATCTGGAGCATCAACACGCTGACGGCGACGCCGGTGAGTGGCAGCTTCCCGGCGAACGGGCTACCGCTAGGCACCGCGCTGACCGTCCAGACCACGCCAAGCGATGCCGAGGGCGAGGGCGGCAGTGTCGGCACCACGCCTGCGGTCGTCGCCGTGCGGCTTTTCCTGCCGATGATCATGCGGTAGGGAAACCCCGGCGGGGCGTCTCTTGGGGAAGTAGCGAGACGCCCCTTTTGTTGAAGAGGTTATGGGCAGGCCATTGTGGCTTGCCCCTGAACCGATAGACAGGCGTTCAAGTTATGAACCAGAGGACACGCAAGACGGGACGAAGCGCCGCACGGCGCGGCATGCTTGGGAGTGCAGCGGTGCTGCTCCTGATCGGGTTGCTCGCGGGCTGCGGGCAAACTGCGACGACAAATGCCCCGACCACGGTTGCCCCGACCAAAGCGGCGACAACCGTCGCCACGGTTGCCGCGACCACGGCGACGACCGCCACGGTTGCCCCGACCAAAGCGGCGACAACCGTCGCCACGGTTGCCGCGACCACGGCGACGACCGCCACGGTTGCCGCGACCACGGCGACGACCGCCACGGTTGCCGCGACCGCGACCGCCGAATTGGCCCAAGGCAGCGCCGAAGTCGGAACCTTCGCCGGGGCACCCAACCTGAAGGGGAAGCTGAGCCTGACGCAGTTGAATATCGCCTTCATCCCGTCCGAGAATGCCGCCCCCATCTTGACCGATAACAAGCCCCTGCTGGCTTACCTCAAGCAGGTTTTCGGCATCGAAGTGACCGGCAAGGTCGGCACGTCCTACTCAGCGGTGATTGAAGCGATGCGGGCCGGGAAGGTTGACCTGGCGTTCTATGGCCCCTTCTCGTACATTCTGGCAAATACCGAGATTAAGGCCCAGGCGTTGCTCCAGGGCGAGACCGCCGATGGGCAACAGGCGAGCTACACCAGTCTGATCATTGTCCCCGCCGCCAGTCCGATCAAGACTCTCGCCGACATCAAAGGCAAGACCTTCGCGTTCGTCGAGGTAGCCTCGACCTCGGGCCATCTCGTTCCGGCCTACACGCTGCTCACAAAGGCGAATCTGACCGAGCAGGATTACAAGCCGCAGTACACTGGCTCGCACCCCGCTTCGTACGAAGCAGTGGTGAGCGGGAAGGTTGACGCGGGGGCGATTGCCAGTGATGTCTTCGCGAAAGGCGTCGCCGATGGCACGATTGACCCGACGAAGGTTCGGATCATTGACACCTCCATCCCCATTCCAGGGAGCCCTATCGCCATTCGCGGCGAAATCACGCAGGCTGACCGCGACTTGATCCAACAGGCGTTCTTGGCGATCAACGATCTGCCCGCCGATACGGGCGTGAGCAAGCGAGCGCTGTTTGGCCTGGGCACAGGCGCGGTGAAGCTGCGCGTTGCTGACGACGCCGTCTATAACGACCTGCGGAAGATCCCGGCAGCGCTTGGGATTGACATTCGTAGCCTGAAGTAGGAACCAGGGGTCGGAGCTTGGGGGGCGCACCCACTGGGCGAGATGCGGATCGCCTTGGCCCCCCTGCAAGTCCCAGTCTCAACAAAATCATTCTCGTTGAAAATGCTGCTGGTGATTGACGTTCATCTGCCAATCGCGTACAGTTCGCATGGGAATTGGATCAATCATCTCGCCTAGTCCCAGGAGGTTTGTCTATGCGCGGCATCCACCGTAACCTTAGTGCTGATCAGGCGTACACGCGGGCGCACATGTAGGGGCGAAGCAGCGCCTGAAGCGGTGTCTGGCAACGCATGCTGTGAATCAGGCGATGCTTCGCCCCTACGGGGACGTGGACACCCCATATGTGGGCGCGGACACCCCATACG
>CAIRDL010000844.1 GCA_903877345.1 uncultured Oscillochloris sp.
GAAGATCCTCCCCCGTTTTATCTCCCGCGCGCCGCAGGCTCCCGCCACAGGCGCAGCGCAAACCACCGCGTCAGCGCCGCCGCGTGCCTCGTGGGCCACGCGGGCCGATCTCATCGCCGGTCTGCACACTGGGCGGGGCACGCTCACCTCGGTGAAGATCACGCTGATGGGGCGTCCGAGCGACGTATCGGAGCAGGCCGCTTTCACGCTGCTGAACCTGACCATCACCAGTGCGGCGTTCCCCTCGCTGCCCAAGGGCATCCCGCTGCCGGTGCCGGTGCCGCCAACGACCTACAGTGTGTTCATCGGCAAGAAGCAGTGGAAGCAGGTCGTGGAGTCGCTCAAGCAGCCAAAGGATGTGCTGATGGTGGAGGGGACGCAGATGCTCAATGCGGCGGGCAAGACGATTGTGGTCTTCGCCACGAAGACCACGACGAGGCTGCTCCAACAGGCGAACCGCGTGGCGAAGCCTCCGACGTAACCAAGCGCCAGACCGTTGGATGCACACCGCACGTTTTGTCCTGGCCCGCCTCGCTGCATGGAGAAGCCCCGATGCCCGATCCGTTGCTGCCCCGTGACCAGCCCTCCGCTGTTCCAGAGGTCGCAAGCGTACGGTTTGGCTTCGGCCTCAGATGCTTGCGACCTCCCTCTCCACGCGCACCGTCTCCTCCAGGTCGAGCGCATCCGAACGCCCTCCAGGTGCTGAAGCGGCGAGGGAACCGCGCAACTTGGCGTGGACTTGCTTGGTGGCTATGCTCCCATTACAAGCCTTCCTGTCCCCGACCCCTGACCCTACCCCCCAGCATTCCGCAGGCGAGCGATGAGCGCCGCCCCCTCGTGCAGGTCGCCCGCCCGCAACTCCACCACCGTCCACGGCGGGTCGCCCCGCCGCAGCCGTTCGCGCAGATGGGCGTCACGGGCACGGTTGGCCCCACGGTGAAAGGCGGCTCCGTCCACGTAAATCGCTAGCCGCTGCTCTGGCACCGCGAAGTCGGCAATCGAGATCGCCGGGCCACCGTCTGGACTCACCGGCACCTGGCGCTGCGGGTGGAACGCGTGGGTCGCAAAGAGGCGCAAGAAGCGCAGTTCCAACGGAGAGCCGACGCCCGCCGCGTACGCCTCGAGCCAGGGGCCAGGGTCATCAATGTCGCCATGTTCGAGCGGGCGCACGACCGGCGCGGTCTCGGCCAAGGCGTGCACGTCGGCGATGATGCGCGGCCAACTGAGGTGGTCGTGGTAGCGCTGGTTTTCGTAGGACTTGAGACAGCGATAACAGGCACTGGTGCAGTTGGGGTGGTCGAGATGTTCAATCGCCCGAAGGGCAACTAGGTGCAGTTCTTCGGCGACCCGCTGAAGGTAGCCGCTTCCGCCGACGCTTGGGTCAATGAAGCTGAGCGCCATCTGTGGGAAGGTGTGCTCGCCCTGGGTCACAGACCACGGCCCCTCCAAGAGAAACTCGATCTCCGGGCCGTCAAGCATGTAACGGTGGCGCATCCCCAGGCGTAGCGCGTAGCCCAGGCTCAAGCCCCAGCGCTGGAGATCAACCTCGTCGCTACCATCCGGCACCGGGACGAGCAGGCGCAGCACCTCGGCCCGCGTCGCCGTCACCAGGGCGACGGGGCGCGGCGGGTGCCCCGCTTCGGGGCAGTTCGGCCCGTGACCGAAGGCGTCACGGTCGCTGGCGGCGGGCCGGGTCTGACGGCGACCGCCTTTGGCCGTCGTGGGCGGCGCAGGCGGTTTGAGGATGCGCCCACAGCTTGGGCAGAGCCGATACCCGGCAGCCGTTTCGGTCAGATAGGCTCCCCCCGCAGCTTCGGCGGCTCCCGGCGGCGGGCCTTCATTCACCCAGCGCACCTCCTCTTCGACGCTCAGGCGCAGCCCCCAGCCCGGCCCAGCAGACCAGCGACCAACGACGCCTGTCCCCCACTGCGGGTAGCCGACCACGCGGTTGCTCACCGCATAGCGATCTTCCTCATCAAGAATCGGACTCTCGTCACGCACGGCAAGGAAGCCCGCGTACGCGGCGGCGGGCAGGGGTCGCCCCGGTTCGGCGGCCCGACAGCGGGGGCACGCGGGTTCATCGGCGTGATAGCGCAACGTGCAACGGCGGCACTGGCGATACAGCCAACTCGGGGCGTCGCTGCGCGGGTTCCACGGGGAGGCGGTATCAAGGCCGATCACCTTCCAACGCGCCCCACGGGCGTAGACGGTGGCCCCCGGTTGGAATTGCGCGAGGCCGAAGCGTCGGGCGACGCTGATCGGGTCGTCTTCGTGGCGGTCGCCGTGCAAGCGCAAGGTCGCGGGTTCGCTCGGAAACTCGTA
>CAIRDL010000845.1 GCA_903877345.1 uncultured Oscillochloris sp.
ATATTCTGCAACGGGGTCTCCAAACGCTTCGGTTGTAATCGTGTGGGATGGGGCGGCATCCCCTTGAAGCCCAGGAGCTTTAGCCCTGGGAGCCGTCACCCGCCACAAACGCAGCCCCTTTGCCCAGACGCGGATTCACTGGTACCCCGGCAGCACAAAGCGGGCACGCTTCGGCGGGATAACTGGTGAGCGGCACCTCGGCAAGGCAAAAGAGCGCGGGTGCGCCAATCTGCGCCGCCGTGATGCCCCCCCGGTTGCAAAGCGCCCCAACGCCGACCACGGTGCCGCCCGTGGCCTCCACAGCTTCAACCACCTGCCGCACTGATCCGCCCGTCGTCAGAATGTCCTCAACCACCAGCACGCGCTGTCCTGCCACCAGCACGTCGTAGCCACGCCGAAAAACGCGCCGCTTCCCTTCATCGGTTGGCTCTTCTTCCGCATAGACCGCCAACACCTCACGGCCCGTTAGCAAACTGAGGTGATGGGCCGTCCATTGGGCCATGATGACGCCACCTACGGTTGGCCCGGCGACCACCGCAATTTCTGCGGTGGCGAAATGATGGGCAATGCGCTCACAAACGGCACTGGTCGCGGCGGTGTGCGGGTAGAGCGCGTCTTTATTCACGTAACTGCTGCCGTGGCGACCCGACGTATAGACGAGATGGTCATTGGTGATCAAGGCTCCGACTCCGGCGAGGGTAGTCAGCGTATCGGTATCCATAGCTAGGACTCCTCAGATAGAGACGCACCATGGTGCGTCTCTACACAAACAAGCCGCCACAAACAACGTTTGCGGCGGCTTCAACCTGTTGCGACAATCCAAAATCTGCAATACCGCAGAAGGAACACGGCGAGGTGTCTTGTCATTCTGAGCGAAGCGAAGAATCCCGACCGGGACCCTTCGCTTCGCTCAGGGTGACAGTGCTCCTTGTGCGTTACTGCCAAAATCCAAAAGCTCACGCGACCAGACAAAGGGTAGCAGCGTGCGCCTCAAAGAGAAGCAACGCGAGGTCGAGCAACTCGGGATGGAAGGCGCGCTCGCGGTCAGCCGCCATTCGCTCCAGGGTTGCACCGACGGACATGGGCCGCTTGTAGGGGCGTGCCGAAATCATGGCGTCGAACACATCGGCAAGCGAGATCATCTGCGCCCCAAGGGGGATTTGGTGACGGGCCAGCCCTGAACCGTAGCCCCGCCCGTCCCAACGCTCGTGGTGCGCGTCAATCATTTCCACAACTGCCAAGGGTGCGCCAAGCCGATAGGCTCGGATAGCCCCAAGCCGGGGATGGCGGCGCATCAGCACCCATTCGGGGCCAGTCAGCGGGCCGGGTTTATTCACCAGGCGCGGGCTGAGGTCAAACTTCCCGAGGTCGTGCCAAGCCGCGCCCCAGACCACCAATTGCCGCTGCCGCGCCGACAGCCCGCAGTGGGCCGCAAGTTGGTCGGCCAAAACGCCTACGCGCTGGTTGTGGCGCTGTTCGGGGCTGAACCAAGCGGCCAGGGCGGGCGTGTGGGCGGCACTAATGCGGGCGAAAGATGGCGCGTACATGGGTGTGTCCTCGGATAATTGAACTGCGGCAAATCTGCCATCTAAAATCTGAAATCGGCCTTAGGCCATTGCGGAACGGGTCAACAGGGCACACGTCGCGGACACCAAACGATAACGGAAGCGGAGCGTACGCTCAAAGGCGTTCCCCTCGTAGCCAAGCGGCTCAAGCACGGGCTGTTCGCCGTTGTCCCCGCGCCGATCCACTTCGGTCAAACAAAGCAGCATACGCTCAATCCGACTGATAAAATCTTCACGCGAACGGTCGCGGGGGGTCATGGAGATCACGCCTTCAATGCGAGCTGCTTCGTCCTTCGTCGTGAGCTGTGTCATGGGTCTCCCCCTTCGCTTGCGTAACGCTTGTGTCTATTTCGTCAAATAAGGTTTACGGATACTCTACCGTCTTGGCCCGCACCAAGATTCTTGCTGCGCTTGGGCCATCCCCTTGTCTGAAGCCAGTGTACGCCATCGTGAGGGGCGGCTCAAGGATGCAACCGGGGATGTGCGGGTGCTATGGGGTGGATAGAACGGGGATGTGGGGCAGTAGAGCAAAAAGCACCTTGTCACCCATGTCACGCTGAGCGGAGCAAAGCGTCCCGGTGTGAATCATCATCGCCGGGACGCTTCGCTCCGCTCAGCGTGACCGGGCGAGTTTTGCGGTATTGCGATGTGGGCTTTCGTCAGAGCAGCGCTTGTCCGATCTGTTGGAGCGCGCCACACAGTTCGTCCATACACGCCGGGAAAAGGGTGCGCAGCGTTGGGGCGAGCAGTTCCAGCGCTTCGATCAGGTCGGCACGAGCAAACCGCGCCAGCGTGGCGAGAATGGGCTGCAACCAGAAGCGGTGGGCGTCACGGGGATGCAGTTGCCACCACGTATCGGCCAACGCACCGAGCAGTTCCGCAAACTGGGGATCGCTCATCGGCCCGGTAAGCGGCGGGTGATAGGCGTAGAGTTCGTTCAGCAGCGCGTCGAAGTTCGCCCACGTCGCCCGTTCGTCGCCACTCAGGGCCGACTGACGCAGGGCCGCAATGAGCAACGCGAGCCGGTCACGGTCGCCAAGGGTGCCGGTATCGCCACCGGCCTGCTCGTAGGTGCGCCGCCAACCAGCCAACGCCACCTGCCGTGCGGCGGGCAGCAGGGTCACGTAGCGCCGCAGAATCTGTGCCGCTTCAGCCACCGCCGAGCCGACCGGGAAGTTCAGAGGTTGTGCGGGATGGGCCAACAAGTCGTGAAGCGCCTGCCGATTGGCTTGCGAGGTGTAGTTCTCAGCATAATCAAGCGCCTCGACTTCGCTCCACAAGCCCAGACGTACCAACTGAGCCACCAATTCAGGCAACAGCGTGGCACTCAGCGAGGCCCGCACCAGCGCACAGAGCAGCATCTTGACCACGGTGGGGTCGTCTGCGGCACCAGTGAAATGGAGGTCAAGCTCAGCCTGGGTTCGTTCAAGCGCCTTGATGCAAGCCGAGCGCGAGTGGCAGCGTCGTTCGAGTTCGCTGAACCAAGCGGGGCGGGCCAACAGGTCACGCAGCCCCGGGCCAAGGGCGAGATATTCGGCGGCGTGGCGCAAAGCGTAAAGCGGCACCTCGCTCAGACGCGCCGCGCCGGTAAAACGGATCGTCCACGCGGTGAGTTGGGCGGCAGCCTCGCTTACCGCCGCCCGTGTCTCGTCAGCATGGGCCAAGTGGGCGCGAAAATGCCGGTCGAGCGCCAGCACGCCCGCTTCATCGAGATGTTGGTAGCGTGCCAAAAGGCTCCGCAGGGTGCTGATGGTCGCCTGTGGCGTCGCCAGCAACTCCGCCAGATCTGCTTCGGCGAGCGGTGAGCGCGCCGCTGCCAAGAGGGCGAGCAGGCGGGCGAGTAATTCGTGCTGCGCGGCGGGGCATTGGGCTTTGATCAGGCGCAGTGCCCGTTCGTAGTAGGCATCAACGGGAATGGCCCCGCTGCGGGCGTCATCAAGCAGTTGTGGATGTTCAAGGTAGGGCACGGCCACCATCGGCAACCCCCGGCTCTGGTCAAAGATTCGCCGCGCCAACGCGGGGGCGTCGCCGTGTCCTGCGGCCAATAGCAGCGTGTGCAACTCCGCCTCACTTAGCAGTTCGAGCCGGTGGAGCAACGCACCTTGGCCCGGCGTCGGTAGCTCCAGATCTTGCAGCACATGGTTGTGCGCCAGATAGGGCAACAACAATTGGCGCACCGTGGGTCTAAGGGTGACAACAATGGCGACCTTCGGCACCAGACTGTCAGGTAGCAGGTGACCCAAAAGCGGGCGCTCGGCATCGTCGCACTCGTCAAGCCCATCGAGGATAATCAGCATCGGGGTGCCGTGACGGGCAACACTGTAGAGCGCGCTACTGGTGAGGGCGGTGTCCTCTTCAGGCAGGGCGGTTTTTTGCACGGCTTGGGCGCGCAACTGGCGGTAGAGCGAACGCACCGCCTGACTCACGCGGGAACGCCCGTGGTCGCGGCTGAAGAGGTAGGCCAGCCGAAGCTGCTTCCCGTCGCCAAACCTCCGCCAGAGTTCACCGACTAGGGCGGTTTTACCGTAGCCCATCGGAGCCTCAATGATGTGGTAGCATGGCGTAGTTTCCAGCGTCTTGAGCAGCACAGTCAGGCGGGGGGTGCGTAAAAAATGCTGGAAACGAGGGTGTTGCGCGAAAATCTCGACGCCCGGATTCAGATCATCGCGTGGGGTTAGCGGGGCGGTGGGGTCGGTATCCTCAGGCTGATCGGCGGCGGGGCAACCAAGCTGGTACAGACTAGCCTTCAGCGCAGCAATGGTGCGGCGCGCTTCGTTGATGTCGGTGCTCACGTGGGGCGGGACAAAGGCTCTGCCGAAGCTGTCTTGCCGCAGCAGCAGTTCATGGAGTCGCGCACGATTGATCTGGAGCCGTTCGCCAAGTCGCGCACCTTCGTCAACATTGACCATGCTTGCCTGTCCTCTTTTGGGGTCGGCCCGTTGGTTGCTATTATAGGGCTAGGGATCAGGGATCAGGGATCAGGGATCAGGGATCAGGGATCAGGGATCAGGGGTCAGGGGTCAGGGGTCAGGGGTCAGGGATCAGGGATCAGGGGTCAGGGATCAGGGATCAGGGATCAGGGGTCAGGGGTCAGAAGCTAGGGGGCAGGGTTCAGATCGAGCGCATCAGAACGCCTGGGACTTGGACAAGGTTCACGGCTACTTTCTCGCCCCAACCCCCGATCCCTGGTCCCCGATCCCCAATCCCCAACCCCCAACCCCCAACCCCCGATCCCCAACCCCCTACGAAAACGAGGCACCAATGCTCAGCCCAACTGAATGGCTTGCACGAGTGGGCTTCAGTGAGGGCAACCCTTTTGCCCTCAAATGGGCCGAAGATGAGCGCGACCGGCTCCACGAGTATTTTGTTGAACATCATGCCTACCACGCGATGATTGATGCCGATCCGCCGCGCAGCACGCTTTTGCACGCGCCCCGAGGTGCTGGCAAGAGCAGCACCCGCCGAATGTTTACGGCCTACTGTCAGGCGCACGAGGCCCGCCTGCACGCCGTTCTCGTACAACTGACTGATTGGATGCCGATTGTCGAGCGTGTTGGTACAGTGAAAGTCGGGCCGCGCGACCTCCTCGCTGAGGTGCTACGCCTGTTCATGGTTGCGCTCGCCGAACTCCCCATTGACCCGGGTGTACCGCTTGCGCCCGACGAGGCTAGGTATCTGCGCTGGATCGGCACAACCTACGGCGACTACTTGCGCCCTTCGCAACGCGCCACATGCATCGCCCGTGGCTGGCTCGCCGCACCCGGCGAACCCCAAGCGGATCTAGCGCACGCTAGTTTGGCGGGCTTGCCGGTGCTGCGCTGCTTCGAGATTATCACCCAGATCGCCGCCGCCCTTGGACGCCCGCGTTGCTATCTGGTCATTGATGGCGTTGATGAACTCTGCACGACGAGTGCCGACTGGACTGCGGGGGCCGATCTGCTCGTCCCACTGCTCGGCAACCTGCGCCTGCTCGAAGTTCCTGGCCTCGCCATCAAATGTTTCGTGCCCACCGAAATCATGAAGGTGCTGCGTGAACGGGGCCAACTGCGCGAAGACCGACTCGTCACCGTTGAGTTGCGCTGGAGCGTCACCCTGTTGCGCGAACTGCTCCGCAGTCGGCTTATGGTCTTTAGCGAGAGCAAAATAGAGAGTCTGGCGATGATTGCGGTGCCGGATTTAGCTGATATTGACCAGCAACTCTGCCGCGCCGCCGTTGGTTCGCCGCGTCGCCTGTTGAACCTGGGGGATAACGTGGTGCGCGCCTGTGCTCGTAACGCCACCGACGACGACCTCCTGGTGCATCAAACCCACGTCTGGACAGCCATTGCCGACGAAGAACCCGCGCCAAAGGTACCGACGGTGTCCGCCGCCCCGCCCCAAGATGTCCCGCGCCTCCGTCTCGCCCCCGACGGCAGTGTCTGGCGCGGCGATGTCCAACTCCCCGAAGGCCACCGCCTGACCAACCTTCAGCGCCGTTTACTCACCTATCTTTACGAGCATCCCAATAAACTCTGTTCGACTGAGGAGCTGATTCGCTACGTGTGGGCGGGGCGCAACGAACCCAGCGACAAAGACTCACTGCGCCGTCTCGCCGACCGCTTAGTTGAACTGATTGAACCTAACCCGCACGAGGCGCTCTATCTTGAGCGCCTGTATGGGGGCTTCTTTGTGTTGCGCCATACGGCTGAGTAAGGGCGATGACCAGCGAGCGTTACTCACACGTTGCGCCTTTGCGTCAGACCACACGCTCGTGTGACGCAAAGGCGCAAAGCGCTTCATTCGGGCTGTGCAGAGCTACGAGCTGTAGCTCACTTTTTCATAAAGGGCAGATAGGTGCGCTGTACGGTCGGCGTCAGCACCAAGTTCAAATCCGTCACTAGGGGCGGCACACCGACCACCGCACTAACCAACGGCACATAGTCGGTCGCCGTCACCACCACGTACCAACAGCCCGTCACGACATCCCAGCCATACTGCCCATCGCCGCCCGTCAGTTGCGGATTAAGCGCCGGGCTAATCTCCTGTGTGCCGCTCAGTCCCAAGTCGGGGTTGATCGCCACGCCCAGACTCAAGGTGTCGGTGGGCGTCTGGCTCCAATCGGTGCCGGTGCGCGTACTCACCGTGCGACAGTCGCCGGTCTGATCGGCGGTGTCCGGCAGCCAGTTTGGCACGCGGTAGAGCGTGACCGTGGCCTGTTGCACGGGTTGGCCCGTCCAGGCATCGGTGATGAGGCCACTGGGGTCGTACAGGATGACCTCGCCCACCTCACGCCGTTCACTGCTGCTGCTGTCGGGGCATCTCCACGAAATGGACAGCTTGCCATCATTAACCTTACTCGCAGGAATCGTCGCTTCGTAGCTGCCGCTTCCCACCGAGGTCTCACTCATTCGATAGCGATCAGCAGAACCCGATTGATCTAGAGTCACCGCAGCGAGCGCTCCAGACGGGCACACGATGGGGAAGTTCGTGCGTACAGTGATGGCGGTACGCGACCCCTTCGCTTGCATAATCCTCGCCATACCCGTGCGCGGGTCGGTCGTCACCCCAGATTGAGTGCTTATGTTGACGAGTGGCGTGGCGGGCGGATCGATCACCGTCGTCCCTAGATCGGTGGTCGCCCCACTAGTGACATGGATGGTGGTCGCTTCGTTGCTCGACGAGGCGTTGTTGTAATATTCATTCACATAACGCCCCGTCGGATCGAGGAAGTAGACGCGATAGTCGCCTGGTTCTACGTCCTCAAAGGTAAATTGGCCCTTTAGAGTACCCGTAACCTCAGCGAGAGGCGACGAATTATAGACGATACGATAGAGTTGGGGCATGATGAAGTCGTCTATTGGCGCAGTTTCGGTCACTGCGAAAGTAGCGTTCACCAGTGCACTGAGCGTCAATTTGCCTGTAATCTTGCCCGGTAGCTGCGTCGTGCTTGCACCCGTGAAGTTCTGGCTCATCTGACCGGGCGGCACCGTGATGCTACGCGAGGTTGGCGTGAAGGTGTAGTCCGTTAGCGTTGGGGTGAACGTGTAGGTACCGGCGCTCAGCCCACTGAGACGGTAGTCGCCGTTGGTGTTGGTCGTCGCGGTCTGACCGTTGCTAAAGCTGAGGGTTGCCCCGTTGAGCGGTGTGCCTGCAGCCGTTGTGATTTGCCCAGAAACCGTGTAGCTCTGCACGGTTTGGTTGTACTGGGCCAGATAGCTTGAGGGTTTGCCACCCGCTGCGAGAAAGATGCCGCCAACATACAGCTTGCCCGTGCTATCAAAGGTCAAGGCGCTGACGATGCTCTCAACCCCACTGCCGAGCGCGTTCCAACTTGCGCCATCCCAACGGGCTAGGTTATGGGCTGCTGTTCCGCCTGCCGTGTCGAAGAAACCGCCAGCATACAGGTTGCCCTGATCGTCAAACGCTAACGCACCCACATGCTCGGACACGCCAAGGCCAAGGGGCGACCATTGCGTCCCGTCCCAACGGGCGATCTTGTTGACCGTAATCCCACCGGCAGTCCAGAAATCGCCGCCGACATATAGCTTGTTCTGGGCATCAAGCGCCAGTGCGCGGACGAGGTATTGCGTTCCGCTACCCAAGGCGTACCACGCCTGCCCATCCCAACGGGCCAAATAGTTTACCGTCACGCCGCCCGCCGTCGTGAAATCGCCCCCGGCATAGACCTGCCCCTGTTGGTCCACGACTAAGGCGCGCACTTTGCCATTTACCCCACTGCCTAACGCCGACCATTGGGTGCCGTCCCAACGAGCGATGTTACTCACCGTCACGCCGCCCGCCGTGGTGAAGGTGCCGCCGACATAAACGCTATTCCCGTAGGTGGCGAGTGCCGCTACGACCCCATCCAACCCCGTGCCAAGGGCGCTCCATTGGCTGCCATCCCACTGGGCGAGATAATTGGCGGCTACCGCATTGATGGATGTGAACTCACCCCCGGCGTAGAGCTTGCCGGTTCCATCAACGGCCAGCGCATTCACGTACCCATCAGCCCCGCTGCCAAAGGTTTGCCATTGGGTGCCATCCCACTGGGCAAGATAATTGATCGCACTCTTTGCGCCAGCCTGGGTGAACTTTCCAGCCGCATAGAGCTTGCCTTGGCCCGCGTTGGCGAGCGCATAGACGTAATCGTTCACCCCTTGCCCATTGCCACCGAGGGCGCTCCACGTCGTGCCATTCCAATAGGCCAGCCGTTGAGCATAGGCATTGCCGCCCGCGCTGGTGAACCAACCGCCCGCATAGACGTTGTTTTGCCCATCAACCAACACCGCATTAGCACTGTTATCGAACCCACTGCTCAGCGCACTCCATGCTTGACCATCCCAAACCGCAATGCGGTTTGCGGCTTGGCCCCCAAAGGTTGTGAAATCACCCCCGGCGTAGAGCTTGCCCAGACTGTCAACGGCGAGGCCGTAGATGAAGCCAAACGCCCCGCTGCCACGGGCCGTCCACGTTTGACCATCCCAAGCGGCCAAACCCGCAATTGGGTTGGCACCCGCTTGGTTGAAAACGCCGCCGACATACAACGTGCCATTCCCATACGTGAGGGCGTTGACGGTACTGTTAACGCCGCCGCCCACCACTTGCCATTGGGTGCCATCCCACGCGACGACATGGCCGGTCATGTTGCCTGCGGCATACAAGACGCCATTCCCATAGGCCAAAGCAAAGACATCACCGTCGAGACCACTGCCAAGAGCGCTCCATTGGGTGCCATCCCAACGGGCGATCTTGTTTACCGTGACGCCACCCGCCGTCGTGAAAAAGCCGCCCGCGTAGAGCGTCCCCTGCCCATCTGTCATGAGTCCCCGAACGTCGCCATTCACCCCACTCCCGAGGGCGCTCCACTGCGCTCCATTCCAGAAGGCGATCTTATTGGCGGTAATGCCGCCCGCCGTGCTGAACGAGCCGCCCGCATACAGACCATTGGTGGTCGTTGCCAAGGCGAGTACCCCCCCAGTCCCTGTGCCGAGACGGTTCCAGTTCGTACCGTCCCAACGGGCCACTCCAGGGGCCGATACGCCATTCGCCAGCGAGAAGTAGCCGCCCGCATAGACATTCCCCTGACTATCACGGGCCAAAGCAACGACGGCGGCATTCATCCCCGGTGCGAAGAACTGGTTCGCCCAATTTTCATCGCCCTGAGCAGCTTGTGTCCCTTGCCGGGGGCTAAGCGTCAGGCCCAACAAACTGATGATGAGGATAAGCTTGATGAGGTTCCTGGGGTGCATATGGTTGCTCCTTTGAGGCTGTCTGAAAAGACCTTCAGCTAAAGAATCTGGGAGGGAGGGCGTCTCGCCCGCCACACGTTCACGAGGGCGAGACGCCGTCGCTCCCAGGTTTCTCAGCGCCTTGGTAGTTTTGCGCCTTTGCGTGCCGCAAACGGTACCTACCTCTCTAGCATGGGCAAATAGAGCTTAGACTTCGTACTGTCCCCCCCCGCGACCACCACCTCGACCACCGGGCCAGTCGCTGACACTCCTTCTGCCACGGTGACCCGATCACTTGGGCTGCTAATCGTCGTACCCGCCGCCACCGTTGCCGCCACGCGCACCGTCAGCGTCAGCGCCAACGTCTGGCCGGTACCCACATTGGCGTGTTGCCAGCGCACCGCCGCACCATTCTGCGTACAACTATCGGCACCCCCGCAGCCCACATAGGTCGTACTCACGGGAACCGTCGCGCTGATCACCAAACTGGTGATGGGTATCGCGCCGGTGTTACTCACGTGCAAGGTGTACGTGATGAGTTCGCCGGGTTGCACCGAGCTAGACACAACACTTTTCGTTAGGCCCACCCCAGGGACAACCGGGGCGATGGCGGGCGGCGTACCCACCCAAAGCAGCGTGGTACCCAACACACTGGGCGGTGTTAGCGCTGCATTCGCCGCCGTAAGGGTCATACTGTATTGACCGCTGGCCGTAGCCGGTGCGGTGGTTAGCATCCAAATATGCGCCATCCCATTTGCCCCCACCTGAATGCTGCCCGCGAGCGGATTGCTCGTATCTGGGGCATTCCACGGGTCGGCAGGCAACCCAGGATAGAGTTGCCACGTTGCGCCGGTCAGCGTAGAGGCGTGCGTTAGGCTGAAGGTCTGCGTACTGGCGGTAGCGTTGTTAAGGAAGTAGTGAACGTTGATCGCCTTAGTCGGCGCGACGTTAACCCCGCCGGTGTAGGCATCCAATTGCCACTGGTCCGTTGTCACTAAAGGCGTCGTATCGGGGCCAACGCAGGTCATATCATCGGGATAAGCGGCCACCTGCGGCCCACCGGCAAGTTGGGTCATGAAACTGCCCAACGCAGCGGCAGCGGGACTCGTGCCCTTATAACAGACGAAGGCTGGCAGCACACACCCTTCACACGCATTAGGCTGTTGGCTCAAGTCGAGCCACATGTTGAGGTTGAAGGACCACCCTGCAGGCAGATTAAAATCGGCAGGGCAGGTGAGTTGCGCTGCCTGCTCAACCCCCAAGCTGATCCACAACTCGCCTGGAGCAGCAGGCAGATGCTCATTAGCCCATATTGACGTAGCGGCGCGAAACTCCAAGGGCAAGCTAAACGAGACGCCGCCGGCACCGATGAGCTTGAGCGTCGGCGAAAGTGCGGGCGTATCCATCAGGGGGATTGCGTACGCCAAATTGGGCCTGATCGTGTCGCTGATCGGCACCCGCCAAGCCAGCAAGCTATTCGCCGATTGCCCCAGCGTGACATAGCTCTGACAGAGCGCCGGGGTCATGGGGCGGTCGTTAATATCAAGCCAACGGTCAAGCTTCCACATCGGCACTGCTGCCGCAGGCGCGGCGACAGGTTGTACCGACTCCGTTGCAACGGGCGCGACAACAGCCTGCTGCTGATTTTGCGCTGTGGTGTTAGCTTCGTGGTTCATATAGGACGCACTTTTATTACCCTGGGGCGTGGTCACGTCCACAAAGTCAGTGAAGGAGGTAGCTGATTCGGCACTGCTGCCGCAGGCGAGGCGACAGGGAACTAGTGCAGGTGCGCCGTAGCTGACATCAACGCCATTCTGGAGTTGCTCCGCCGTGAGGTTCTTAAACACATAGGGAGGGCCACCTGGTTGCGGCGGCACACTAAACGTGGGTGCGGTGGCGCCTACTGGCGGGGTCCAAGTTATGCGTGAACCCGCAGGGGCACTTACCTTCAACTTCAGCGGCACGGTTGCCCCGCGTGGATAGCCACCTTGTGGCGGTTGCTGCGCCAGGATTGAGGGCGGGGCGACGGGTGGTTCCTCGACTAGGGACGTAGAAATTGAAAGGAAGCATGCCAGGATGGGGACAAGCCCAAGCACCAACCCCAGCACCACCAGCAAGTTCCGCCGGGAACAACCCTGCGGCTGGTTAGGGACAGGCAACCCGTTGCGGGCCATAAGAATCTCCTTCGTTTCTATTGCAGAACACGAGTTCACAAGGCTTCAATGTGCTCTCCTAATCCTTTCCAGCGCCCTCAGAATCCTTTCCAGCGCCCTCAGAATCCTTTCCAGCGCCCTCAGAATCCTTTCCAGCGCCCTCAGAATCCTTTCCAGCGC
>CAIRDL010000846.1 GCA_903877345.1 uncultured Oscillochloris sp.
GACCGTGCGGCTAAAGGTGTGGGGCTGGAGGTAGACCACCAAGCGCCGCCCCGGATAGGTGGCGCGAGCCGCTGCCAGGGTTGCCTGCACTTCGGTGGGGTGATGGGCGTAATCATCAATCACCGTCACGCCGCCTGCCTCGCCCTTTAGCTCAAAACGCCGGGCGGTGCCGCTGAAGCTTGCCAGCGCCGCCGTGCCCGCCGCCAAGTCTGCGCCGACCAGTTCTAAAACGGCCAGTACCGCCAGGGCATTCCGCACATTATGCGCGCCCGGCACGCGCAGGGTGAAATTGCCGACGCGCTGTTGGGCCATCCGGCGGCGGTTGTAACGCCACAAGTCGAAGCTCGTGCCACCGGCTTCCGCCGTCACGCCGCTCGCTGTCCAGTCAAACGGGGCGAGGCGACAGGCGACCGGATCAGCCGCCAGACGCTCCTCGATGCCGTAGAGGGTCGCGCCGGGTTGGTCGAGTGCCTTGGCCCCCGCGTCATCACCACACAGCACCAGACCGTCGGGGCGGCTGACCTGGGTGGCGAACTGAGCGAAAGCGGTGTGGAACGTTTCGGCGGTGGGATAGGTGTCGGGGTGATCCCACTCGACATTGGTAATCACCGCGACCGCCGGGGTGAGGGCCAGAAAGACGCGGTCGTATTCATCAGCCTCGATGACGAGCGGCGCAGCGGGGTCGCCCCAAGCGGCATTCCCGCCCAAGTCGGGTACCTCAGAGCCAATCAGGTAGCCAGCAGCAACCCCGGAGCCGCGCAGAGCCACGGCGAGCATCGCGCTCGTGGTCGTTTTGCCGTGGGTGCCCGCCACCGCAAGCACCTGGCGCTCTTGCGACCACTGGCGCCAGAGGTCGGCGCGGCTGCTGATGGGGATGCCCGCCTTACGCGCCGCCACCACTTCCAAGTGGTCGTGCGGCACCGCAGCGGTCGCCACCACCGCCTCAGCGCCCGCGACATAGGCGGGGCTGTGCCCCTGGTGGATCGTGGCTCCACGGGCGGCGAGGGCGGCGGTCAGCCGGTTCGCCGCCGGGTCTGAGCCACTGACCGTATGGCCCTGGTCGAGGAGCAGCCCCGCGAGGGCGCTCATGCCGGAGCCGGCGATGCCGACGATGTGGTAGTGCATACTCGCGCCTACCTCTTTGGCGCTTCAGGCACGGTAACGAGCCGTGGTAGGTAGAAGAAGAGCACTAAGATCAGGAAAAACATGAAGATGAAAATGAGGGAGGGAATGAAGGCGCTGACATCAGGCAGGATGCCGAGGGCCGTGCCGACTGGTGGCGCAATTGGCCCAAAAATGGCCCGATAGTCAGTGTAGAAGCGCGCCGCCGCATTCGACCAGAGGAGCGCGATCAGGGCACCCGCAAAGGCTCCCAGAATCGGGGCCAGCGGTTCGTGCCTGACGGCGGAAGCACCGTACCACTTCGAGCCTTTGTTGAAAAACCATGCGATGGCGACGATGGCGATGAAGAAGATGAAGCGAAAGAAGAGTGGCACCTGAATGTCGGCACTGATCAGCGGATCGAGGAGCGGCACCAGATTGGGATCGCGCCCCGCCGCGAAGGTGATCGTCCTGGGCGCATTTTGCCAGATCTGGTTGATGACGCCGACCACCTGTTCCCCACCTTGAACACACAGCAGATAGGCGACAATCGTCCCCAGGGCGATGGTCAGGATTGACCGCACGCCACGCATGTTCCCGATATAAGCCCCCAACACCACCAAGATCACCAACAAGGCAAACCCACTCACACTGAAGGTCAGTTCAGTCTGAGCCACCGGCAGCGCGTTGTGCCATTCGTAGGTCAACATCAGCCCCTTCTCCTTGCGGCCAGACTGAGGAGTGCCTCGGCCAGACTCTGTGCCGCATCCGGTCGGGCCAATGCCCGACTCTGTTCTGCCATGCGTTTTCGCCCGGGTTCGTCATCTAAAAGGCGGATCACCTCACGAAAGAGCGGCCCGGCGTTGGGTGGCCCGGTGCCGAGCATTGCGGCGTCGGCGACTTTGACCGCCGCACCCCGGCGCACCAAGTAGTCGGCGTTCTCCGCTTGATGCACGTAAGGATACGGCACCAAGACGGCAGGCAAGCCCGCCGCCGGGAGTTCCGCGAGCGTCGAGGCTCCGCTGCGACAAAGCGCCAGATCCGCTGCGCCAAAAGCCGCGAGCATGGATTGAGGCCCACCTTCCAAATATGTATACAACTTATAGCGCATTTTGAGCCGACTCGGCAAGCGCTCTGCCGCTGCTTGCAGCCAATGGTGGTCGCCTTCGCGCCCACAGACGTGGATCAGGGCGCAACGTTCGAGTAAATCAGGCAGCAAGGCGGCAAGCGCCTGGTTCACACTACGCGCCCCGCGACTGCCTCCGTAGACCAACACCACGGGCAGCGCTTCATCCAACCCAAAAGCCCGCCGACACGCCGCCCGGTCTTGCCCAAATAGTTCGCGGCGCACCGGGTAGCCCGTGACGAGTGCTCGTCGCCGACCATTGACGGCTGACCGCTGACGGCTGACCGCTGACCGCCGACGGCTGAGGGCTGACCGCTGACCGCTGACCGCTGACCGCTGATCCCCGACCCCCGACCCCCGACCGTCTGCCAGACGAAACCCCAGATAAGGCAGCGCATCTTCAACATTCACCGCCGTTAGGGTGGCGAGACGGGCCAGGAATTTAACCGCCAGACCGGGAACCACATCGGGCAGGTAGATCATGGTTGGAACGCGGTGGAGCCGGGCGGCGAGAAACAGGGGGACGCAGACGTAGCCGCCGGTGCCGAGGATCGCCGCCGGACGCAAGGCGCTGATGAGGCGAGAAGCAGCCTGGATGCCCGCAAGCGTCGTGGCGAGGCCACGGGCCAGTTGCAACGGGCCGCGTCCGCGCAACGCCGCCGCCGGAATGGCCCGGAACGGCAGGCGACTCTCACTGCTGACGATACGCTCCTCCATGCCGCCCACACTCCCGACATACACGACAGACCACGGCGGGTTAGCGTCGCCGATAGCGGCGGCTACCGCCAGCGCGGGGTAAACGTGGCCGCCCGTGCCCCCGCCAGACAGCCAGACGGTTGAGGAAGGCGAAGGGCGCGCTGCGGCGGATGCTCGGGCCATCGGTAAGCTCCTCGGGCTGCTTATGCACCATAAACTTCGAGAGATTGAGCAGAATACCCACCCCGATCATCGTCGTGTAGAGCGAGGTGCTGCCGTAGGAAAGGAACGGCAGCGTGAGGCCAGTGAACGGCAGCAGCGAGGTGGTGACGGCGATATTGATCAGGGCTTGGGCGAGAATCCAACTGGTGATGCCGACCGCCACGAGGGCCGCGAAAGGACTAGGTGCCCGTCCAGCGATGCGGAAGCCCCGGTACGCGATGATGCCGAAGGCGACCATCACCGCCACGGTGCCCACCAGCCCCAACTCTTCGCCGACGATGGCGAAAATCGTGTCCGTGTGAGCTTGGGGCAGCCATTGGAACTTCTGCCGCCCCTGGCCAAGCCCCTGCCCGAAGATGCCGCCACTGCCCAAGGCGTAAAGCGCGTGGGTGGGCTGGAAGCCAAAGGTGCTGTAGTACTTCTCGGGATCGAGGAAAGCCAAGATGCGGTAGTTGCGAAAGCCCATCACGCCGACGAGGAACCAGAAGGCCAGCGCACCGAGAGCCAGCGCGCCGAGAATATGCCAGACGTTGGCACCCGCCGCGAAGTAGATCGTGCCCGCAATCAGCACCAGCACCACGGTCGTCCCCAAGTCAGGCTGCAGCATCACCAAGCCGCAGACGACGCCAAGCATCACGCTAAACGGGATGAGGCCGTAGGTGACATTCGCCAGTTTCGCGCTGCGCCGCGAGAGCCAGTCGGCAAAGTAAATGATAAGCGCCAGCTTGGCAACTTCGGCGGGTTGCACGCTGATCAGACCGAGAATGCTCCCCTCGCCAAAGCGGATCCACGAGCGCGAGCCGTTCACTTCGGTCAGCGAAGCAGGCAGTACCAGCACCAAGAAGAGCATCAGCAAACAGACGCCCATCAGGTGAACCGAGTACTTCCGCCAGAGCCGATAATCTATGCGCTGGACGATCAACAGGCCGATAGTGCCGATAATCGCGCCGACGATCTGACGGAGTAGGTAGTAATACTGGTTTTCGTAGCGGTTAAA
>CAIRDL010000847.1 GCA_903877345.1 uncultured Oscillochloris sp.
CCAACTTAGCCTACATCGTCAGCAGGGGCGTGCCGCTGGGCACGCCCGGCTCTTTTCAATGGAGAAAGGGCTCATGAAGAAACTGATTAACGCGCCCGAGAACGTGGTGAAGCAGGCGCTCGCGGGCATGGCAGCGGCGCACGCCGACCTGATCACCGTTCACTATGACCCCGATGTGATTGTGCGCGCTGATGCGCCGGTGCAGGGTAAAGTCGGCATCATCTCAGGCGGCGGTTCGGGTCACGAGCCGCTGCACGGTGGTTTCGTCGGGCGCGGAATGCTCGACGCCGCTTGCCCCGGTGCGATCTTCACCTCGCCCGTGCCCGACCAGATGCTCGCAGCAACCAAAGCTGTTGATGGCGGCAAAGGTGTGCTGCACATTGTCAAGAATTACACCGGCGACGTGATGAACTTCGAGATGGCTGCTGAGTTGGCTGCCGCCGAGGGGCTTGAGGTGGCCGTCGTGGTGACGAACGACGATGTCGCGGTCGAGAACTCGACCTGGACCGCCGGACGGCGCGGCGTGGGCGTCACCGTGTTGCTCGAAAAGCTCGTCGGTGCGGCGGCTGAGGCGGGGGCCGACTTACCGACAATCAAGACGCTGGCGGAAAAAGTGAATGGCGCGGGCCGCTCGATGGGCATGGCGCTGACTGCATGTACGGTGCCCCATCTGGGGAAGCCGGGTTTCGATCTACCTGCGGACGAAATGGAAGTCGGCGTCGGCATCCACGGTGAGCCGGGACGCCGCCGCGTGAAGGTGGCCGGGGCTACCGAGATTGCCACGCTCTTGGCAACCCCGATTCTTGAGGATCTGCCCTTCAAGAGTGGTGATACTGTGCTCGCTTTCGTCAATGGCATGGGCGGCACGCCGCTGATCGAACTCTATCTGATGTACAACGAACTCACGAAAATCCTCAAGGGCAAGGGCATCACGATTGGCCGCAAGCTGATCGGCAACTACATCACCGCACTTGATATGGCGGGTTGCTCGTTCACACTGCTCCGTCTGGACGACGAACTGACGAAGCTTTGGGATGCCCCCGTGTTGACCCCGGCGTTGCGTTGGGGCCTGTAAGACAAGGGATCAGGGATCAGGTCGAGCACATCAGGAAACTGTACGCCAGCCAAGACTGTGACGTAGCCTGGAGCTTTTCTAAGGTGGTCAATTGCAAATTTTAGATTTTAGATTGCAGATTTGCCGCACCAGGACGGCGGTCGGCAGTTGTCGTACCCCGGCAAGGTGGAGTTGAGCATGACCATCACCGCAGCGCACATCATCAGGTTTATCGAGACGGTTGCCGCCCGGATCAAGGAGCAGCGCGATTACCTGACTGAACTGGACTCGGCGATAGGCGACGCCGATCACGGAGTCAACCTTGACCGGGGTTTTAGCACGGTGATCGGCAAGCTGCCGAGCCTCGCCGATAAAGATGTCGGCACAATCCTGAAGACCGTCGGCAGCACCCTCGTCTCGACTGTCGGCGGGGCGAGTGGCCCGCTCTACGGTACCGCCTTTCTTCGGGCGGGGAAGGTGGCGGCCAATCGCTTTGAACTGAACCCTGCTGAGGTGGTGGCGGCGCTGGAAGCCGCGCTGGAGGGCGTCCAGGCGCGGGGCAAATCTACGCGAGGCGAGAAGACGATGCTTGATGCGCTTGGCCCCGGTGTTGATACACTGAAAGCCGCCTGCGCCAACGGTGAGGATTTCGTCACGGCGATGCGACAGTCCGTTGCTGCGTGCGAAGCGGGTATGCACGCCACCATCCCAATGCTCGCCACCAAAGGCCGCGCTTCCTACCTCGGCGAGCGTTCCATCGGCCACCAAGACCCGGGCGCGACCTCCACCCACCTGATGGCCCGGGCGCTGCTTGATGTGGTTGAGAGCTTGCATTTGTAACAGGTGCAAGCTGATCGGTTTTTTTCACTTGTAGACAAAGGAGTCTTCATGGCTACGTATGTCGCCGCGATTGACCAAGGCACGACCAGTACCCGTTGTATGATCTTCGACCACGCGGGGAAGGTCGTCTGTTTTGATCAGCGCGAACACGAACAGATCTATCCGCAGCCCGGTTGGGTCGAGCATAACCCCGATGAGCTTTGGGAGCGCACGCAGGGCGTTATCCGTGGCGCGCTCCAGAAGGGGGGCCTGACGGCGAAGGATCTTGCTGCCGTCGGCATTACCAACCAGCGTGAGACCACGGTGGTCTGGAATCGCAAAACGGGTCGCCCGGTCTACAATGCCATTGTCTGGCAAGACACCCGCACCGATCAGATCTGCAACGCCCTCGCCGCCGACGGCGGTCAAGATCGCTTCCGCGCCAAGGTGGGGCTGCCTTTGGCGACCTACTTCTCTGGGCCGAAAATTCGCTGGATTCTCGACAACGTTGCGGGAGCGAAAGCGGCGGCGGCGGCGGGCGAACTGGCATTCGGCAACATTGACACCTTCGTGACTTGGTGGCTCACGGGTGGCCCCGACGGTGGCGTGCATGTGACGGATGTGAGCAACGCCAGCCGCACCATGCTGATGAACCTCGCCACGCTCGACTGGGACGAAGAGATTATGGGCATTATGGGCATCCCGCGCCAACTCTTGCCGCAAATCGTCGCCAGCAGCCAAGTGTATGGCAGCGCGAAGGGCGATTTGGCGGGCGTGCCGGTGGCGGGTATTCTCGGCGACCAACAGGCCGCGATGGTGGGCCAGACCTGCTACAGCCCCGGTGAGGCCAAAAACACCTACGGCACCGGCTCGTTTATGCTGCTTAACACCGGCACAAAGATCGTGCCCTCGCAGAGCGGCCTGCTCACGACGCTCTGCTACAAGTTCGGCAACGAACCCGCCGTCTACGCCCTCGAAGGTTCGATTGCGATCACGGGCGCGCTGGTGCAGTGGTTGCGCGACAACCTAGGGATGATCACGAGCGCACCGGAGGTCGAGGCGCTGGCGAATCTGGTGGAGGACAATGGCGGCATCTACTTCGTGCCCGCCTTCTCCGGGCTCTTCGCCCCTTACTGGCGCTCGGACGCACGCGGGGCCATTGTCGGACTGACCCGCTACGTGAACAAGGGTCACATCGCCCGCGCCGTGTTGGAGGCGACCGCTTACCAGACCCGCGAAGTGCTCGACGCGATGGAGCAGGACTCGGGCGTGCGGCTGACGGCCCTGAAGGTGGACGGCGGCATGGTCTACAACCAGACCCTGATGCAGTTCCAGTCCGACATCTTGGGGGTGCCGGTGGTGCGTCCGAAGGTAGCGGAGACGACGGCGCTCGGCGCAGCGTATGCGGCGGGACTCGCGGTCGGCTTCTGGTCGAACACCGACGAGATGCGCCAGAACTGGCAGATTGATCACACCTGGCACCCGCAGATGGACGAAGCGAAGCGGGCGGCGCTCTACAAAGGCTGGAAAAAAGCCGTGACGCGCACCTTCGATTGGGTCGAGTAGCGCTGGTTGGCCGTACAGTTTAGCCCTCATCACCTAACCCTTGCGGGTAGGGAGGTGGGGGCTTTTAGATTGCAGATTGCAAGTTCGCCCATTGCGGAGATGCGGCTTGTTCCATGCCGCAATCCGCTTGGAGTCGTGAAGAGGCGTCAAGGCTTTCTGATCCGTGATTCGTGATTGGTCAGGATGTGGCCCGGTCACGGATCACGCAGCACGGATTATTTGCACGACCTAGATGCTAAAAACTTAGGGAAGCGGATCTTTTCAATTGTTCCGTCGTGACCCATGATGCGTGATCCGTGATCGGTCACGGCACGGCCTCGTCACGGACCACGCATCACGGGTCATGCAGTGACGAGACGTTTTAATTTTTCCGCTTCCCTAACCACACGCTGCCTAGTCTCAGGTACAATAGGGACACGCGGGGGCCACTGTAGGGAAGGCCCCCCAACAACTTGGCACCGGTGGGTATCCGCCAGAAGGAGCACAACGTGGGGAGCCGCTTTGACGAAATGCGGATCTTCGCGGGCAACGGCAATCATGCCTTGGCCCAACTGATCTGCGACCGAGTGGGAGTCCCTCTCGGCGACGCGACCATCGTGAAGTTCAGCAACGAGAACATTTTCATCCGACTAAACGAAAGCGTGCGCGAGAAGGATGTCTTCGTCGTCCAATCCCTCTCCACACCGCACCTGAGTGATCGGATCATGGAACTGCTGATCATGCTCGACGCTTGTCGGCGGGCTTCGGCAGGCCGGGTGACCGCCGTGATCCCCTACTTCGCCTACGGGCGTACTGATAAGAAGGATCAGCCCCGGGTACCGATTACGGCCCGCCTGTTGGCCGATATGATCCAGGCCGCAGGGGCGCAACAGGTGCTCACCATTGATTTACACGCCGGCCAGATTCAGGGCTTCTTCAACATTCCCGTGGACGAACTGACCGCCATGCACTTACTGGTGCGCTATTGGGCCGAGAAGGGCTGGGACGACATCATCGTCGTTTCGCCCGATGTGGGCTTTGCCAAACGCGCCCGCAACTTTGCCGAGGCGATTGGCGCACCGCTCGCCATCGCCGAGAAGCGACGCGTTCAACACTTCGGTCGCCGCGACGGTCTGCATACGTCGCCCGAGATCCTTAACCTGATCGGCGATGTGGCCGGGAAGCGCTGCATTATTGTTGATGATGAAATCGCGACTGGCGGCTCAATTCTGGAGGTGGTGCGCCTGCTTGAACGTGAAGGGGCCCGCGAGATTTACGCCTGCACCGTTCACGCCGTCTTTACCAGCGACGCGGTCGAGCGGTTGAAGAACAGTTCCCTCCGCGAAGTGGTCGTCACCGACACGCTGCCGTTGCCCGCCGAGAAGTGTTGGCCCGCTCTTACCGTTCTCAGCGTCAGTAATGTCGTCGCCGAAGTCATCCAGCGCATCCACAGCGGCGTCTCCGTAGATACGATCTTTTCGCAGCGCAATCACCCCGCCCTCGGACGGTAAGACAAGGTTTCAGGTCGAGTGCATCAGAAAGTCGTGCGCCAGCCAAGACGGTAAAGTAACCTGGAACCTTGTCTAAGGCATGGTTCAAAAGCGGTGGTTTTAGCTTGACAGTTCGTAGTAGGGGCTTTAGCCCCGTGCAAGGCTTTGTAACGCGGCTGAAGCCACTACTACGAGCGCCGCAAACTGTCAAGCTCATTTGAACCTTGTCTAAGGTAGTGTAGAGACGCAAGATCTTGCGTCTCTACACAAAGCTTTAGCTTGCAGTTTTGCCGCAAGAAGCCGCAACCCTGGTCTCATGGAAGGAGCGGGCGTGCTCACCGACTTATACTTGATTCGCCACGGTCAGCCCACGCACCACTGGGGCAGCAGCTACAATGTTGTCCCTGGCCCCGATCTCTCCGACCGTGGGCAAGCTGAAGCCGCAGCGGCTGCCATCTTCCTCGCCGACAAGGCGCTCACTCAATTGCTCGTTTCGCCCTTCGCCCGCGCTGCCCAAACAGCGGCGGTCCTTGCCGCGCAGCTTGGTCTCACTGCCACGCTCACGCCAGCCCTTCGGGAGCACGGCCCTGACGAGCGTTTTGCCCAGGTGCGCGAACGCCTCGCCGAACTGCTCATCGCCCTAGACGACGCGCCCCATTGCCGGGTCGCGCTGGTAACGCACGGTTCACCCATCCGCGCTGCCCTGCTCGAACTCAGCCAAGACAAACTTGATCTGAGCCAGCACGTTTATGAGGGGGGCAATGCGGCCCCTACTTGTGGCATTTGGCACGTTGAGTTTAGCGACGCCCATACCCGCCGTTTCGCGTTGGTGTTTAAGCCAAGCTAGTTGAGGATGCCGCTTATGGACACGCCCCTTCCCGACGATCTAATCGAGGCGTTACGCACCACCCGCCATGTTGCCGTCCTCACCGGCGCGGGTGTCTCTGCCGAGAGTGGCATTCCCACCTTTCGCGACGCCCAGACGGGCCTTTGGGCGCAGTACAGTGCCCAGGAATTGGCGACCCCCGAGGCTTTTCACCGTAACCCGCGCCTCGTGTGGGAATGGTACGCTTCGCGGCGCGAGCGCGTCACCACCGCCCAACCCAATCCGGGCCACTACGCCCTTGCTAAACTGGAAGCCCGCGTGCCGCGCTTCACGCTGATCACCCAAAACGTTGATGGGCTGCACCTGCGCGCCGGGAACAGCGATCCGATTGAGTTGCACGGCAACCTGATGCGGGCGCGCTGCTCAGTCGAGGGTACCGTCTTCACCAGTTGGGCCGCGCATGAAACAGTGCCGCCACCTTGTCCCAATTGCGGTGCGCTCCTACGCCCCGATATTGTCTGGTTCGGCGAGGCACTGCCCTCGGCGGCGCTGAATCGCGCTTGGACGGCGGCGAAGAGTTGCGACCTCTTTCTGTCCATTGGCACATCAGGGGTGGTTGAACCGGCAGCCTCGTTGCCGCGCATTGCCTACAACCGGGGTGCGACCTTGGTGCTGATCAACCTCGATGTCGCCACTAGCGTCGGCCCGCGCAGCTTCTACCTCAACGCACGCTCCGGTGTCGTGTTGCCCGCCCTCGTCAGCGCCGCCTTTCCCCAACCAGCTTCCGCCTGACCGAAGGTTTCAGGGACTAGGTTTCAGGTTTCAGGGTGAGCGCATCAGGAAGTCTTGCGTGGCCCAAGACTGTAAAGTACCTACTAAAACGCCCCTCCCGGCGGACGAACACGCTCAAGCAGCAGAAAACTGGTGGTGGTGATCAACATAAGGATCGTCGCCAGCGCGAGTGCCTGCCCATAGTTGAGTGCGCCGGGCTGACCGAGGAAACGGAAGATCATCACCGGCAGCGTGGGCGCGTCGGGTCGGGCAAGCAGCAGCGTAGCCCCAAATTCGCCCAGCGAGACCGTGAAGGCGAAGATGGCCCCCGTGGCGAGGGCAGGTGCGATCAGCGGCAGTTCGATCCGCAGCCACACGACCACTGGTGCTGCGCCAAGGAGTGCGGCGACCTCACGTTGGCTTGGCGAACGCGCCCGCAGCGTCGGCAGCAAAGCCCTGATGACGAACGGTAGCGCGACAAGCGTGTGCAACAGCGGAAGCAGCCACGGTGACGTGCGTAACCCCGCGAGTTCCGGCGTGCTTAGGGCCACCAGATACCCCAAGCCCAGTGTCGCCGCCGAGGTGCCAAGGGGCAGCATAAAAAGGGCGTCCAGAACCGCCGCCCACTGCCACTTGACGGTTGCCCACCGGCGACCAGCGCTCAAGTGGCGGCGGTCGGCGGTTGGTGTATGTGCCAGCATGTACGCCGTTGGTACGCCGACCAGCAGCGCCAAGCCCGTCGTCGCTCCGGCGATGCGTAACGAGTTGGCGATGGCGATAGTGGGCGGAACGAAGAAGGCAGCGTTGGTGCGATTCTCGCTTAGAGCCGCGTAAGCCGCCAAGGTGAAGTACGTTCCTTCGCTGAATGGCGTGAGTACCGAACGCAGCGCGAGGGCGAGCAACGGTGCGCCAAGCAGCAGGGCGAGTACCAAGATGTTTGCGCTCACAAACAGGCGGGCACGCCAACCACGCGGGCGGCGCACCGTCGCCGCACGGGGCTGTAGCTCTAATGGCACGGCAGCCTGTGCAGTCAGCCCAGTGTAGACCAGACTGAGCAGCAGCGTGCAAGCGGCCTGGACGAGTGCGAGGGTCGCTGCGACATCGAGCCGCAAGAGTTGAGCAGTCTGGCGGTAGATTTCGACTTCGAGGGTACTGAGGCGCGGCCCGCCCAAGATGACCATCACGCCAAAGCTGGTGAAGGTGAAGATGAAGACGAGCAGCGCCGCCGCGCCCACGGCGGGCAGTAAGAGCGGCAGTGTCACTGTGAGGGCCGTGCGCCAACGGGGCGCGCCCAGCATCGTCGCCGCCTGGGCAAAGCGTGGGTCGAGATTAGCCCAGAAGCCGCCCACGAGCCGCAGCACGACCGTGTAGTTGTAGAAAACGTGGGCGAGCAGCACGACGCCCAGGCCACCTGTCAGGCGCGGCAGCGTAAAGCCGGGGCCAGCGACGACTTGAAGGGCTTGGCTGACAAGCCCTTGTGGCCCCAACAGCGCCCCAAAGGCCACCGCCACCACCACCGTCGGCATGACGAACGGTACCCCGGCGAGGGCACGCAGCAAGTTCTTGCCTGGAAAGTCGTAGCGGGCGAAGAGATACGCCCCTGGCAGCCCAACGCTCAGGGTCAAGACCGTCGAAAGGGTCGCTTGCCAGAGGGTGAAGCCGAGTACCTGGAGGTAATACCCATCAGCCAAGGCCGAAAGCAAGCGCTCAGGGCCATCCGCGAAACTCAGGCGCAGGATGGCCCCAAGGGGATAGCAGAAAAATAGGGCGAGAAAACAGAGTGGCAGCACTGCCCCGACAAGCCGGATGGGGCGCGTCACTGCTGCAACACGAGCTTCGTCCACTGCGTGATCCACGCCTCGCGGCCCTGCTCAATCTGCGCGGCGGTCATACCCGCAGGTTGGGCGGGCACCGTGGCGAAGTTGGTGAAGACTTGGGGCAGCGCCACCGTCGCATCAACCGGGTAGACAAACATCTGGAGCGGGATGTCGGCCTGGAACGCAGGCTGGAGCATGAAATCTATGAAGCGCCGGGCCAGTTCTTCATTATTCGTACCCTTGAGAATGCCAGCAAACTCAACTTGGCGGAAGATACCGCCGGGAACAAGCACGTTGCCCGTAGGGGGTGCTTTCAGTTTGCCATCACTGAAAAAAACCTCGGCGGCAGGGCTGGTCGAGTAGCTCACAACCAGCGGGTAGGGGCCTTTCCCGCTACTACCGCTGAACTGTGCATTATAGGCATCGCTCCAACCCTCACTAACGTACACCTCGTTGTTCCGCAGATCGCGCCAGAAATCGCGCCAACTGTAGCTGGGGCCAGTCCCAAAATGGGCGATCGTGGCGAGGAGAAAGGCCAAACCGGGCGAGGAGGTGGCGGGGTTTTCGACCACCAATTTGCCGCGCCATACGGGCTTCGTCAGTTCTTCTAAGCTTGTCGGCGGGGTGAGTCCGGCGGCGGTCAGGGCTGCGCGATCATAGTTAATGGCAACGTAGCCGTAGTCAATCGGCAACAGACGATTGCTCGGATCAAGCTTGAGGTCGGCAGGCAGATTAGCGAGCGCAGGCGCGGCGTAAGGCAGGAGAATGTCAGCGGCGAGCGCCCGACTGAGAAAGGTGTTATCAATACCGAAAATCACATCGGCTATGGGGGCTGCTTTGCTCAGAATAGCTTGGTTCAGCATCTTGCCCGCGTCGCCCGCCTTCAGCACCTCGACCGTAACGCCGGTGCTCTGCTCAAAGGCGGCAAGAACCGTTTTGCTGACGCTGAAGCTGTCGTGCGTCATCACCACGAGGCGTCCGCTGGAGGCCGGAGTCCCTGTAGGCGTGAGACTAGCAGGTGCGGTGGCGGACTGACCACACGCGGCGAGCAATAGGGCGACGGCGAGCAGGGCGATGAGATAGCGCATACGAACTCCGCTCTTAACCAGTACAGGAAGCTGACGGCTAACCACTGACGGCTGACGGCTGACCGCTGACGGCTGACGGCTGACCGCTAACACCTCGCGGTTGATCGCCTCCGACAGCGGTCGGCGGTCAACCGTCGCAAAAAAGCAAAGCCCCCGGTCGGTTGACGGGGGGCTTTTGGCGCTTGCGTCAGGTGAGTTTGGCACGAGCCGACCGAGGCGTCGAGGCGGCCCGTACCGGGGCGTTAGTAGCGACGCCCGCCGTAGCCGCCACGGTCACCGCTGTCACGGCGCGGCCCACCGCCGCCACCGCCACCGCCACGGGGACCACCTTTGTCCTCGGCCTCGTTCACACGGATGGGTCGCCCACCGACTTCGAGGCCGTCGGTAGCGCGTAGCACGACAGAGACATCATCAACGTCGATCTCGACAAACCCGAACCCGCGTGAGCGGCCGGTGTCGCGGTCATGGATAACGCGGGCACTCTGGACATCGCCATGCTGGCGGAAGACCGCCTCAAGCTGCTGGTCGTCGATGCTCCAGGCGAGGTTGCCGACAAAGAGCTTCACATGCATTCCGGTCCAACTCCTGCGTGCCAGGCCATACCGTGGCACGGCTTCGGCAGGGCATTCCCTGCGCTCCTAACACTCGAACACGCTTCCTGGGGAGCCACGCACGCTACGCCTCAGATCATGCATGGCCTTGTTACAACGTCGCGTGCTGTACCTCTAACATGGAGGTTCAATGCACAGGGAGCTTAGCCTTCGCAGGGGGACTCTTGCGGCAACGTGACGTCGTAGATAAAAGGAGTGTACCATAGAGACATCACTTTGAGAAGCCCCTAAATGACAATTACGTCAATTTTGTACATATATTACGAAACCACAAGGTTGCTTATTGTGAACAAGCGTAGCCTTGGGGCCGAATCGGGCTTGCTTCAACTACACACCTTAGTTTTTAGGCCGTTTTCGTTCCTCGCTGTAGCGTTTCAGTTGCACCACTGTTTTGCTGAGTTGGTTCACGGCGTGGTGCATATGCGTAAAGATGGCCTCGTACTCTTCCTCAGAGAGCGAGTCGTCATCTTCGGTTAAGCGCTTTAACTGGTTGCCGAGGATGCTGACGGGGCCATACAGGTGTTGGACAACTTGCTCAAGCACCTGTTCCGGGGTCAGGTTCATCCAGGGCTGAAGATCCGAGCGGGCATACGGTTCGCTCATGAGCCTATCCTTCCCGTCGCGGTTGCAGAGATTCAACCGTTTGGCAATCAGGGGCTAGTTGTGACCACTGACTGCCGACTGTGGTGTAGCGTTGGGTCGCAATACCCGGTACAACGTTGCGGTAGGTCGTTCTGCGCTGAAGTTTGTTGCCTAGTTGCTAAGACGCTCACATCCGCACAGCATTGTAGCACATGGGCGGGGTGTAGCACCGGAACCGCCAAGTGCTGAGCAATCTTCCCGGCTATCTCTGCATTGGCTTAGTTCGTAAACTATGCCCATCAAGAACTCGTGGGTAGATTTCGCAGTTCTACCGTAGAAATACGCTTGACAAGCTATTTCACC
>CAIRDL010000848.1 GCA_903877345.1 uncultured Oscillochloris sp.
AGTCCACGGGTACCCAGGCTGAGCAGGCCACGCAGGGGGCCACGGATCCCAGCGTAGGGCGTGCGCTGCTCGTAGCTCTGGCATTCGCCGATCAAAATCTGAAAATCGGGTACGGTGGGTTGTTCAGCGACAACGCTCGCCGCGACGAGGTGCTGGAAAAGTTCTTCGATCAGGCGCGTCTTTCCTGCCCCAGCCTCGCCCACAATGGCCAATACCCGCCCATGCCCCATGAGTGCCGCACGGCTCGCCGTGAGCAGGGTCGCCAATTCGTTGTCGCGCCCAATCAAGGACACGGTTCGTACCACCGCCGTGCGACCACCATCACGGGTGGCCGAAGAGCTATCGGCGACCGCCATAGCGCAGGCAGGCACCACCGGCCCGGTGATGCCCTTCAGCGTAAGCGTTGGGCCATCTTCAAGCTTGATTTGCCCCGCCACCGCCGCACGGGCACTCGGCGAGAGGAAAATATCCCCGTCAGATGCCGCCGACATCAGGCGAGCCGCCAAATTGACCGCCGGCCCCATCACCGTGTACTCGTAGCGCGTGGCTCCGCCCACCCGGCCTGCGAAAACCGTCCCGGTGTTGATACCGATTTTTTGGAAGAGCCGCGAGGCATGGAGGTCGGCTTCAGCTGGCCCGGTGCCCAAGAGCGTACTGATCTCCTCATTGGCTTCATCGAGCGCCCCCGCCAATTCAAGAGCGCACCGCGTAGCGCGGGTGGGGTCATCCTCGTGAGCAGTAGGTGCGCCGAAAAGCGCCATGAACTTATCGCCGTGGGTGTACATATCCACTTTGTTGACGATACCATCGTAGCGATGCACCACCGCTTGGGCGCGGCGGTAGTAGGCGTTGAAAACCGCCGCCGCCGTGTCGGGCGCGTGCTGGAGCTTGGCGAGGATCGCGCTGAAGTCGTGGACATTGGCGAAAAGCACGCTGACGGGGCGAAACTCGCCCAAGCCCGTTTCGGTTGCATCGAAAAAGCGGCGCGGCATGCCCCGCACCAAATAGGGGCGCAAGGCGGCCAATTCGTCGGCCAACCGGAACAGCGTGGCGAGATCGTCAGGGCCACTGCGGGGCACGAGGTCAGGCGGGGATGGCGGCAGATCAACATGCGACAGATCAGTGAGTAGATGAAAACCGGGGCCAGCGCGGAGCAGCGTAACCCCCGGAATCAGCTCGGCGGTTTGGTCGCTGATCACCACCTGACCGGGTGCGGCGATTTCTTGGGCCATCGCCACCCGGTTGACCTCGGGGCCAGTGACGACCAACTCAATATGGGCCAGGTCGCCCACCTCAGCAGCAAAAACCCGCCCGCTGTGAACGCCGACCCGCAGCATCAGCGTGAAGGTGCCAGCCCGAGTCTGGAGCGCGACAAACTCAGCCATCCGCTGTTGCATCGCCAGAGCCGCCGCCGACGCGGCAACACTGTGACCGGGGCCAAGCACTTCAGCATCGAAAAACGTGGTGATCGCATCGCCCCCAAACTTGAGCAACATGCCCTGGTGGGCGTGAATCTCGGCGATGAGCGCATCGAAGAGACCGCTGACCACCGCACTCACTTCCTCGGCCCCCTGACGCCCCAACACGCTCAGGCGTTCGGAAAGCGCCGTGAAGCCGGAGAGGTCAGCGAAGAGGAGGCTGCCTTCCCAGAACGCGCCACTGACCCGCCCGGGGTGCGGATCGGCCAACTGCGCCCGCACAAGGCGAATAGGCAAGAAGGCCGCGCAAGCCGCGATCTGCGCTCGCAGGTCGGCGGCAAGGCGCGCCCGCACCTCCGCCGGGAGGTCGCCGGTACGTTCAAGGTGAGCGCTAAGGTCAGAGGTAAGGTGGGGATGTAGCGTGGTCGCGTTGGCAGGCCGTGGCATCATGAGAGACCCAATGGCCGGGTTCCCCCGGTGTCTAGCGCTTGCTGCTTACGCATAAACGTAGCAGGCGGAACAACATTACGCCCTGTAGCCTACATTGTGCATCGAGCGGCGTGCAGATGCAACGGATACTATAATAGATCAGGTTGCGAACATGGGCGCAAAAAGCCAAATAGCTGGACGAGAAGACGCATGCTGGAGTACTTTCGTGCGGTGCCTGGGCTGCTGACGCAACCGTTTCGCCTCCTCCGCAGCTACGCCTGGGGCACGGTGGGTGCCGACCTGCTCGCTGGTGTGACGGTGGGACTGGTGCTGGTGCCGCAGGCGCTGGCTTTCGCCCTCTTGGCGGGGCTGCCCCCGGCGATGGGCCTCTACTCGGCGATCGTCGCCGCCATCGTCGGAGCGCTTTGGGGTTCGTCCAGTCACCTGCACAGTGGGCCGACCAACACCGCCTCGATCCTCACCCTCTCGGTACTCGCGCCGCTCTTCACCCTTGGCTCGCCCGCCTATATCGCCGCCGCCGGGCTGATCGCCGTTATGGCCGGGCTCATCCGGCTACTGATGGGGCTGGCCCGCTTGGGCGTGCTGGTCAACTTCGTCTCCGACTCGGTCGCCGTCGGCTTCACGGCAGGGGCCGGCATCCTGATCATTTCCAACCAACTCGGGCCGCTCCTGCGCCTCAGCATTGCCCCAACCGAGGGCTTAGTCGGCACGCTGCTGAGCGCCGCCCGCCAAATTGACGCGATCCATCTGCCCTCACTTGCTCTGGGACTGGGCACCGCCGCTCTCATCACGCTCTGGCCGCATTTCACCCGGCGCGTCCCGGCGGTGCTGGTCGGCGTAGCGGCGGGTAGCGTAGCGGCGTGGGGTTTCGCGATGGAAGCCCAGGGCGTGCAGGTGCTTGGAACCTTGCCAGTCGGACTACCGCCCATCGCCCATCTGCCCATTTTTGATCTCCAATTGATCGGGCATCTCGCCAACGGGGCGTTGTCCCTCGCTATCATCGGGTTGGTCGAGGCGGTGGCGATTGCACGGGCCGTGGCGGGCTATTCGCGGCAGCGCCTCGACAGCAATCAGGAGTTTGTGGGCCAGGGTATGGCGAACCTCGCCGCCGGACTGCTCAGCGGCTACCCGTGTTCGAGTTCGTTCAACCGTTCGGCCCTCAGCTACCAATCAGGGGCCAAGACCGCCTTGGGCAATCTCGCCTCCGGGGGCTTTGTACTCATCGCCACCTTCACCCTCGCGCCGCTCATCGCCGCCATTCCACGCACGGTTCTAGCGGGCGCGCTTGCCGTCACCGCGTGGAGTATGGTTGACCTCAAGGTGATGCGCCGCATCTGGCGCGGTGCCCGTGGCGATGCGCTGATTATGGCTGTGACCCTTTTCGCCACCCTGTTGCTGCCCCTGCAATTCGCCATCCTGATCGGCGTGCTCATGTCCCTCGGCTACTACCTGCTCCGCACTAGTGCCCCACGGGTGCAAGCCGTGCTGCCCGATGCCACCTTCAAGCATTGGGCGCAGCATCCCGAACGCCCCCAATGCCCACAGTTAGCGGTGGTTGATATTCTGGGCGACCTCTATTTTGGCGCGGTCAACCATGTCGAGGATGCGCTCCACGCTATTCTGGCAGCGACCCCCAGCCAGCGCTTCCTGCTGCTGCGAATGCACAGTATTCAGCACTGCGACATTAGCGGCATTCGTATGCTTGAATATGTACGGAGCGTGCTGCACGACCGGGTGGGCGAACTTTACCTGACGCGGGTGCGCGACCCGGTGCTGCACCGGATGCACCAGACCGGCTTCTTTGCGCAACTCGGCGCAGCCCGCATTTTGGATGAAGACGTGGCGATTGACACCCTTTTTTACAAAGTGCTTGACCCGGCGGTCTGCATTTATGAGTGTGAACGCCAGACCTTTCGCGAATGCCAGAGCCTGCCTAAGCGCACCTTGCCGGACGATGTCGCGCCCATGCCGCTATTGCCGTTGGAGGCCACGCCCGCCCCGACCATCACCGCCCGCGACCTGTGGGCGGCACTGCACCGTGATGGCCCGCACCCCTTGGTGGTGGATGTGCGCGAACCGCGTGAGTTTCGCCAGGGACACATTCCGGGGGCGATCTCGCTGCCGTTGGGTGAAATCCTGACCCGTCACCTTGACTTGCCACGCAGCGCATCAATTGTGCTTGTCTGTCGCAGCGGACGGCGCAGCGCCCGTGCCGCTGCGACGCTCATGCCCCAGGGCTACACGGGGCTGCGTATCCTGGCGGGCGGGCTTTTAAGCTGGGAAGGGCAGAATCTGCTGATGGCAGTGGATTTTTGATTTTTGACTGGGTTCGCAACCTTCTACAATCAGTCTGGGGGAACCATGTCCGAGCAACGCCTAAACCGAAACATCGGCCTTGACCTGATGCGTGCCACAGAAGCGGCGGCACTCGCGGCGGCGCGCTGGATGGGGTTGGGCTTGCGCCAAGAAGCCGAGACCTCCGCCAGTACGGCGTTGGCCCGGGTGCTTGACAAGCTCGACCTTGACGGGGTAATTGTCGTCGGCGAAGAGCAGCGGCTCGGGGCGCTCAACATCTTGCCGACGGGCCGCCGGGTAGGCACGGGGCAAGGCGTGGCCGTGGATGTGCTCACCGATGCGATTGATGGACGACGCTTGTTAGCGCGAGGTCGCCCAGGTGCTGTCTCTGTAGCCGCAGTGACGCTGCGGGGTGCCATTTGGTCGCCCGGGCCGGCGGTTTACATGGAAAAAATTGTCGTTTGCCGCGATGTTGCCCAGGCGCTCGTCCCTGAATGTCTGCACGCCCCCGCCGCATGGACTCTCGGTCTCATTGCACGGGCCAGAGGTAAAGCGGTGCGCGACCTGGTGATCTTTGTGCTTGAACGGCCCCGGCACACCGATCTCATCAACGAGATTCGCGCCGCCGGTGCGCGGGTTATGTTGGCTGACGATGGTGATATTGCTGGCGCAGTGTTGGCCGCCACGCCCGACGGGCCGGTTGATGCACTGATGGGCGCAGGCGGCGCGGCTGAGGGCGTAACGGCAGCGTGTGCCGTCAAGGCGTTGGGGGGCGGTATGCTCGCCTGCATCGCGCCGCAGAGTGAGCCGGAACGGGCGGCGGTCGCTGCCGCCGGCCTCGACCGCAAACGTATCCTCACGTGCAGCGATCTGGTGAGTAGCGACCAGATTTTCTTCGTCGTTACGGGCATCACCGACGGTCTATTGCTCAAAGGCGCGCATTTCAACGGCAAGCGAGCCACCACCAATTCGCTCATTCTGCGCAGCGAGACCCGCACGCGCCGCACGATTGTGGCCGAACATCTGTTGGAGCCGGAATAGGAGCGCAGGGATGGATTCAGGGGCAACGCAAGATCTTGCGTCGCTACGCTTTTGAAGCACATACCTGCACTACGGCAAGTTTATGGTATAGTAGGCACATTCGTACTGAGCAACACCGTTAGAGAATGCGTATGGCCTATAGCGACTTCAAGTTAGCGCAACTCAAGCAGCAGTTTCAGCTCATCCTTGAAGAAGGCGTTGATCTCTACTCAAGCGCGCCCCTTGTGCCGGTAAGTGCGTGGCTGACCGAGACTTTGCAAGAGACGCTGGCGTTAGCTTTGGCGATTAACACCGAAAAAGTTCGCTCAGAATTGCTGATTGCCCCCATTTTAGTCGAACTCCGCAAACAGACCGGACGAACGATTAGCCTTTTCTCCGGGGTTGATTTCACGGTTGATGCAACGCAAGGACTCAATGGTGTTTGTGATTACGTCATCTCGCGTTCGCCAGAGCAGTTGTTTATCAGTGCGCCCGTGTTGATTATTTTCGAGGCCAAAAATGAGAATATTAAAGGTGGCTTTGCCCAATGTATTGCCGCCATGCTTGCTGCACAACAGTTCAATGAGCGCGAGGGTACGTCGGTTGTGCTAGTGCATGGCGTGGTGACAACGGGAACGGCTTGGCGGTTGCTGCAACTTGAACAGAAGACCGTTCGCATTGATGATCGCGAGTACTACATTGACAATGTGGCTAAACTCATGGGTATTCTCACGACGATTACGGGGCGTGTTTCGCCGCCAACGTCGCTTTGACCGCATAGCGAAAGCGTCGTAGACATGACTGACTTTGCAGAACTTTTGGCGACGAAACAGCACTTCGCGCTCCTCTACGGGACGACACCGCCCCGCGCCGATGCCCCCGCCGAACGCATCCTTAGCGCTGCAACCCGCCTCGCCGAACGGGTAGCGAGTCTGCCGCTCGATGGTTTGGTGGTCTATGATGTGCAAGATGAAGCGGCACGCACCGCAGAACCGCGCCCCTTTCCCTATTTGCCCACCATCGAGGCACCCACCTATGCCCAGTTGTTGCAACAGCTTACCGGCAAGCCCGCGCTTACCTATAAGTCGGTGGCAAATCAGACCGAGGCAACGTGGCCGGGTTGGCTTGACCAAGCGCGTGACCAGTATGGGTTGCGCTACTTGACGCCGGTGGGCTTGGCGAGTGCGAAGGGCGTGCATAGCACCATCCCGCTTAGTCGTGCCACGCAGATCGCTGCCGCCCATCGGGCGAACTTCATCCTCGGTGGGGTTGCCATTGCTGAACGCCACACCGCGACGCGCAGTGAGAGCCGTCGCCTCATCCAGAAGACCGCGCACGGGTGTCGCTTCTTTATCTCGCAGTTCGCCTACGACCCCGCGCCAAGTATTCGGCTGCTGACCGATTATGGGCGCGATTGCGCCGAACTTGGCGTTACGCCCCAGCGCATTTGCCTAACCTTCACGCCCTGTGGTCGCCCGCAAACGCTTCGCTTCATCCGTTGGTTGGGCGTTACCGTACCGGAGGCGACGGCAAACACCATCCTCAACGACGCGGCACCACTCCAACGCTCGATTGCGGTCTGTCGCGACATCTTGCGCGCCATTCTCGATCAGCCCTACGCCGACCAGTTGCCTCTCGGCATCAACATCGAAAGTGTCTCAATCAATAAAGCAGAGATCGCCGCAACTATCGAGCTTTGCCACACGCTGCGCGAGGTCGCCCACGAACGCGGGTTGGACACTTAGGCATGTTTCAAACCAGCGCAGTCCTATCCAGGTTGTGAAGGCCCTCCGCTCGTAGACGCGGCTTCTAGCCGCGTTCAACGCCGGTTCGCAGGCTGGAAGTGCTATACTGCACCGCAACTGACACCCGCCACCTCGCGGGTGCGCCCCTTGTTCTAACAGGCAGAAGCTTGACCCACAATGGTGCTGGTTGGTACGCCTTGCGCCACCAGGAGGAGTTTTTATGGCCGGTGAAGTCAACTTGCGGGCCACCCTCGCCCGCCCGTATCTTGCCGCAACGACCACGCCCCAGGTTGCCTATGCGCTGTTAGAGGTACAGCCGAGCGAGGTGGTCGCTCAGGTGCGGATGCCGGTCAATGTCTGTTTTGTCCTCGACCGTAGCGGCTCGATGAAGGGTGAAAAGATTGACCGGGTGCGCCAAGCCACAGCCTTGGCGGTTGATGGTCTCGATGCCCAAGACATTGTCGCCGTTGTGATCTTCGATCACCGCACCGAAGTGCTGGTGCCGGCTGGCCCGATGAGCGACCGCCGCGTCTTCAAGGAGCGTATCGCCCGCATCCGCGATTCGGGCGGCACCAAGATCGCCCCGGCGCTCGATAAAGCCATCATCGAGATCCAGAAAGATCGCCGTGGGGCCATCCGCCGCCTCGTTTTGCTCACCGACGGCCAAACCGAAAATGAGGACGAGTGTCTGCGCCGCGCCGAGGACGCCGGTCGCTTGGGCATACCGCTTACAGCCCTCGGTATTGGGAAGGACTGGAACGAGGATCTGCTGATTGATATGGCGAACCGCTCGGGTGGCACCGCCGACTACATCGCTCAGCCCGATGCCATCACCGCATTCTTCCAGAAAACAGTGCAGACCGCCCAAAAGGCTGCCATTCAGAACGCCAACCTCAACTTACGCCTCGTCTCTGGCATCACTCCCCGCGCCGTCTGGCAAGTTACCCCGTTAATCAACAACCTCGGCTACAAACCAATTTCCGACCGCGATGTCAGCGTTACCCTTGGTGAATTAGAAACCGGCCAAGGCCGTACCCTGCTCGTCGAACTCTTGGTTGACCCGCGCTCGGCTGGCAGTTACCGCGTTGGTCAGGCTGAGGTGGTCTATGATGTGCCGGCCCTGGGCCGCATCGGGGAAAAGGCCAAAGTGGATCTGCTCCTCACCTTCACCGCCGACCAAAGCCAACAGGCCCAAGTCAACCCTGGGGTGATGAATATTGTTGAGAAGGTCAGCGCCTTTAAGCTCCAGACCCGCGCCCTGCAAGATTTGGCGGAGGGCGATGTCCAAGGGGCCACCCAAAAGCTCAAGAGTGCCGTCACTCGCCTCCTCAGCCAAGGCGAGACCGAGTTGGCCGAGACGATGCAACAAGAGATCACCAATCTCGAACAGAGCGGGCAGCTTTCAAGTGAAGGCCAGAAGACGATTAAGTTTCAGGGCCGTAAGACGGTACGCCTCAGCGATCTTGATCTGCCAAAAGAGTAGCCACGGTTCAACTGGGCTTTAGGCATGGTTCAATTCAGCTTTACAGTTCAGCGATCTGACGCAAAGCCGCAAAGCCGCAAAGCCGCAAGAAGCATGTGGTGTGGTTGCAGGTTGCAGCTTGACGGTTCGTAGTAGGGGCTTTTGCCCCTACGAACCGTCAGGTGGAACCCTTGGCTCGTCCGTAGCATTGCAACGAGGTGTGGCGGTGGATGCAGCCTCTATTTTGGTCGTAGACGATGAACAGCCCATCGTCGATCTGGTCGCCAGCTATCTACTCGCCGAAGGCTACACCGTCCACCGGGCGTTCGATGGCCCCTCCGCCTTGGCCTTGGCTCGTACCGTTAAGCCTGACCTCGTCATTCTTGATGTGATGCTCCCTGGCCTCGATGGCGTTGAGGTCTGTCGGCGTTTGCACCAAGAGACGGCGGTCTATGTGCTGATGCTCACCGCCCGTACTGACGAGGTGGATAAGCTGATCGGGCTTTCCGTCGGGGCTGACGACTACATGACCAAGCCCTTCAGCCCCCGCGAGTTGGTGGCCCGCGTGAAGGCGATGATGCGCCGCGCCCGTGCTTCCCTCGATAAAACCGTCGAGCGCCCCGTCCTCCAGTTCGATACGCTCAGCATTGACCCTGAGCGGCGTGAAGTGAAGAGCCACGGCAGTCTGATTGAACTGACGCCCCGCGAGTTTGATTTACTCTACGCGATGGCAAGTTATCCGGGCCGCGTCTTCACCCGCGAGGAGTTGTTGCAGCGAGTTTGGGGGCCGGATTTCGCCGGGATTGACCGCGTGGTGGATGTTTACGTCGGCACGTTGCGCCGCAAGCTTGAGGAGGGCGGCCCGCCGGTGGTACAGACGGTGCGCGGAGTGGGCTACAAGTTCGTCGGCGGGCCACGGTCAGCAACTTAGGCAAATGTGCCGCGTCCTGTTGCGGCAAATCTGCAATCTGAAATGGTATAGGTGCCACTGCACGCAGCGTTTCGGCATGTGCTGAAAGGAGTCCCTGATGCCACTCCAACCTGCGGCTTGTGACCTCCGTCGTCACGAGCAACTCGCTGCTCTCCGTGAACTGGTTGGCACACTCAGCACATCCCTGCCGCTACCAGTTCTGCTGCCGCTGCTCACCAATCTGACGCTGCTCACCAGCACGGCCCTCGGTAGCTGGGTGATGCTCGTTGAGGGTGAATGGCTCCGTACCCGCGCCATACGGGGGGCAACCGTCGCGCCCCTGAGCAGCGCCGCGTGCCTTTGGGGCACTGGTGCTGCGGTGAGTCAGGCCGCCTTGGGGCGTGAGGCGCTGGTTGTTCCCGCTGCGGCCTGTGCATCCGACCCGGTGCTGGCACCCCTGGCCGACGTTCCAGGCACCGTGGTGCTCGTCCCTATCGTGGCGGAGGCCACCCTTCTGGGGTTGCTCGGGGTGGTGTTGGCCCCAGAGGTAGAGGCAGATCTGCCGGTGCTCACCATTCTTGCAGAGCAGGCTGCTGAGGCGCTGGCTGCCACCCGTGCAGATCAGGTTTCCACAGATATGAGCGCCCAGAAGGCTGCCGAGCAGGCGTTACGGCAGAGCGAGGCGCGCTTTCGGCAGTTCGCTGCCACGGTGAGCGACATCTTCTGGATCTCTGACCCCCAACAGCGCCGCCTGCACTACATCAGCCCGGCCTATGAACAAATCATGGGACGGAGTACCGAGACCCTGTACGCTAACTTTATGGAATGGATCGAGGCCATTCACCCCGAGGATCGGCCACGGGTCGAGGCGGCCTTCTTCAGCCAAGTCGCCACGGGCGGGTACGACGAGGAATTTCGGATCATCCGCCCCGATGGCTCGCTGCGCTGGCTCCGCGACCGGAGCTTCCCGATGCACGATGAGGCAGGTGCCTTCACTGGGGTCGCTGGGATCGCCGAGGACATTACTGAGCGCAAACATGCCGAGCAGGCCGTGCATGCGCATAAGGCGAGACTGGATGCCGCCTTGGCGAGCATGACCGATGCCGTGTTGATCTGCGATGCCGAGGGGCACATCGTGGAGTTCAACGAGGCATTTGCCACCATCAACAAGTTCAAAGATAAGGACGAGTGCGCCAAAACCTTTGCCGAGAATCCTGTAATTTTGGACGTCTTCTTGGACACTGGCGAACTGGTTCCGCTGGAGCTGTTGCCGGTGCCTCGCGCCTTGCGTGGCGAGACCGGCACAAACGTGGAGTATGCCCTGCGGCGTAAGGACACAGGGGAACGTTGGGTGAGCAGTTGTAGCTTCGCGCCCATTCGCGACCAGGCCGGTGCTATCGTTGGGTCAGTCTTGGTGGGACGCGACATCACCGCACGGAAGCAGATCGAACAGGAACGGGATGCGGCTCTGACGTTGCTTGATACCCTGTTGATGACGGCCCCAATCGGGGTGGCTTTCCTCGACCTTGAGCTGCGCTTTCAGCAGATCAACGAGCGTCTGGCCAAGATCAATGGCTTGCCGGTGGCCGCCCACCTGGGTCGGACGCTGCGTGAAGTGCTGCCTAGTCTCGCAGAGATAATCGAACCCCACTACCAGCGCGTGATCACCACTGGCGAGCCGCTGCACGATTGGGAGTTGCATGGGAAGCAGTCCGGCGTTGAGCTTTACGCCTTGGTGACCATCTTCCCGGTACCCAGCCGGGACGGGCAGATCCTGGGGGTTGGGGTCATCATCACCGATATCACCGCCCGCAAGCGGACGGAGGCAGCGTTCCAAGCGAGCGAGGCGCGCCTAGCCGCCTTCTTGGAGTATGCGCCGGGGGCGGTCTTTATCAAGGATGCCGCAGGCCGCTACGTCATCGTCAATCGGGACTTCTTGGTCAACGCGGAGAAACGCGCCGATGAGGTGTTGAACAAGACTGATGCCGAAATCTTCCCGCCGGAACTGGCGGATAGATTTGAGGCCGAAGACCACAAGGTACGCACGAACGGCACCTATCATGTGTTCGA
>CAIRDL010000849.1 GCA_903877345.1 uncultured Oscillochloris sp.
CGTGAAGATCTCGAACGGGTGTTGATGCCCGGTATCTCGCACTGGCAACACCCCCGCTTCTTCGGCTATTTCCCGGCGAACGCCAGTCTCGCCTCGGTACTCGGCGATTTGGTCAGTTCGGGCCTCGGACAACTCGGCCTGAACTGGCAAGGCAGCCCAGCCCTCACCGAGCTTGAGGAACAAATGGCCGTCTGGATGCGCCAACTCCTCGGTCTCTCCGAGGCGTGGCGCGGAGCGATTCAGGATACGGCGAGTACGGCGACCCTCGTGGCGCTGATCTGTGCCCGTGAACGCATCACCAGCCACAGTGCGACCCGTGGCGGCCTTCAAGCTGAAGAATTGCCGCTGACGGTCTATTGTTCAGGCCAGAGCCACAGTTCGGTTGAGAAGGCCGCGCTCTTGGCTGGCTTCGGCTGGATGAACTTGCGCCCCATCGCCACTGATGCCGAACACGCGCTGCGCCCCGACCTTTTGGCTGAGGCCATCGCTGCCGATTTGGCTGAAGGTCGCCGCCCGTGCGCCGTCGTGGCGACCACCGGGAACACCGCGACCACTGGCCTCGATCCGCTTGAACCCATCGCGGCCCTTTGCCACGAACACGGGATGTGGCTCCACGTTGATGCGGCGATGGCCGGTTCGGCGATGCTGCTGCCCGAATGTCGCTGGATGTGGCAGGGCATCGAGGCCGCCGATAGTCTCGTCATGAACCCGCATAAGTGGCTCGGCGTGGTCTTCGACTGCTCGCTCTTTTACGTGCGCGATCCGGCCTTCCTCGTGCGCGTGCTGGCAACAAACCCCAGCTATCTCCAGACAACGGCTGACGGCACGGTGACAAACTATCGCGACTGGGGCATTCCCTTGGGGCGGCGCTTCCGGGCGCTCAAGCTCTGGTTTCTGCTGCGCTTGGAAGGAGCCGAAGCGCTGCGGACGCGGTTGCGGCGCGATCTCGCCAACGCGCAGTGGCTGGCTACCCAAGTGGACACCACGCCCGGTTGGGTGCGGCTCAACCCGGTGCATTTGCAGACCGTGTGTGTGCGCCACGAACCGGCCGGGCTGAGCGGCGATGAGCTTGACCGGCATACGCTGGGCTGGGTGGAGCGGATCAACGCTTCGGGGGCGGCCTTCTTAACCCCGGCGGTGCTGAATGGCCGTTGGATGGGCCGGGTGAGCATCGGGGCGGAGCCAACGACCCGCGAGGATGTTGAGCATTTGTGGGCGGCGATGCGCGCTGAGGCAGAGGGCGGAGGCTAGATTCTAGCTTTTAAAGCTGGTGTACCGTTCGCGCCAAAGGGCGATCCGTTCCGGCGAATCAGCGCAAGCGTCGAAACGCGCCCGCAGCCCTTCAGCTTGCACTGGGAGGCGGGAACCGAACAGCACCAGCGTATTAAGCGGTGCCGTTGGTTGCTTGAGGCGCACGGCGGTGAACGTGACGCGCCCACACACAAACTGAAGCTCGTCGGGCCAAGGGGCGTCGCTACAATGCACCAGCCCCTTCGCCCGATAGACTTCAGGCGGCAGTGTTTGCAGCGCCTGCTCTAGGGCGGCGCGGCGCAATGGCACATCGGCGACCCACGTCACGGCGGCGAAGTCAGCCGCCCCGTGATGATCGGCGATTGGCTCCGGGTCTGCGCCGGTGTGCCGGGGGCCGAAGAGAAGGGTGGGCGCGACGACACCGTGGGATGCCGGGATGAGCGCGGCGCGGGGGTTGAGTTCGCGCAGGCGGGCGAAAGCGGCCGCACGTTCGGCAGGGCCAACTAGATCAAGCTTACTCAGCACGATCAGGTCGGCACTGCGGAGTTGCCAAGCGGTCACGGGGGTGGCAGCCAGGGTCGCCGCCAGATTGGCGGCGTCGGCAACCGCCACCACCGCGTCGAGCGGCAGTCCGGTGCTACGCACTTGCCTGATGATGCCGCCCGGTTCAGCCAAACCGCTGGCCTCCAACACCAGATGATCTGGCGCAAAGTCGAGCAGGGTCTCAATGGCAAGGAGCAAGGCGGAACCCGCCGCGCAGCAGACGCAGCCCCCGGCTAATTCAACCACCGGCGCATCACCGGCGCGGGCCAGGGTTGCAGCGTCGAGGCCGACCGCCCCAAACTCGTTGACGATCAGAGCTAAGCGTCTGCCGCCAGCACCTCCGGCGAGCAGGGCGCGCAACAGCGTCGTTTTGCCACTACCCAGGAAGCCGGTCACGATGGTAAGGGGCGGGTTAGGCATGATGTGGGGCTACCTTATTAGTCCGTAAAGTAACTCTTCTGGTACAAGTTCTGGCTGCGACAAGCTCTGCCAGGGTCCGTTGGCTGAGCTTGTCGCAGCCAACGCTTTTGCAAGAAAACTTAGTTTACAGACCACTTGTGGCAATCCTACGCGGGTTGGCTAACGGCTAACGGCTCTCGGTATCGCCCGTCGTCAAGCGGAGGAACAACTCTTCGAGGTTTTCAGCCTGGGCGCGGAACTCGCTTAGCGCAAGCCCTTGACCGACCAAATAGACGAGCAGCGCACTCTGGGCTGCCTCGTCCGCCTCGACAAACTCAACGACCAGCGCCCGTTCGTCACTGGGGTCGCGGCGCACGCCCTGAAGGTGAGGCAGCCCTTCGGGCGGCGCGTCCACCAACCGCCGCAGGGTCGTCTCCGCCGTCTCAATGTCCCGCAGCACCCGCAGGCGCAGCCGTGCGCCACCCTGGAGTTGGCGGCGCACCGTTTCTACCGGGCCGCTTACGAGCATTTTCCCGCTTTCGATGATGCCGATCTCGGTACAAACTTCAGCCAATTCGCTGAGAATATGTGAACTGAGCAGCACCGTTTTGCCCATCTCGCGCAGCGTCCGCAACAGTTCGCGCAACTCAACCCTAGCCCGTGGGTCGAGGCCACTGGCTGGCTCGTCAAGCAGCAACACTGACGGGTCGTGAACCAGCGCATGGGCAAGACAGAGCCGCTGCTGCATGCCTCGCGAGAGACTATGCACAAAGGCGTTGCGCTTGCTGCTCAGATCCACGAGGCTCAACAGTTCGTCTACGGTGCGCTTCCGGCGAGCGGTTTCAAGCCCGTAGCAGCGGGCGAAAAAGTCTAGGTATTCCCACACCCGCAGGTCGTCGTAGACCCCGAAGAAGTCGGGCATGTAGCCGACGAGGCGCTGGGCACCGCCCGGCACCAGCCGCTGGCCCAGAATGCGAATCTCGCCGCTGCTTGGCTCAAGCAGGCCCGCAAGCAGCCGCAGCGTGGTGGTCTTGCCCGCACCATTTGGGCCAATAAACCCGTAGATGCTGC